>JBIKKS010000052.1:0-8550 GCA_044360235.1 Flavipsychrobacter sp.
CCACGTGGTGGATCCTGAGCACTGAGGGCAAGCTGAGGTTCTTTTTTAGGTTTGTTTTTATCTGTTGGCAAGCACGAGAGAATTTTTTTACGAGTCTCTTCAATTTTTGCTTTTAATTGTTTGGCACGACCCTTGCGAACCATTTCACGAGCAGAGACATCAATATCAGACCTGTTATTTACATCGCCAGTCTCTTTATCTCTTCCACCACCTAATGTTATTAATTCTTCTTTAATTGTGTTGATCATTTTATCAAGATCGGCAACAGAAGCCTTAACAGCTTGTGCTTTATCCCATACTGGTTTGGCGCGATCTGGTTCATTCTTCAATTTTGTTGCTTCAAAACTTGACATTGATGTTTCGACAGTTGCACTAACATTCTTTGACGATGTTTCAAGGCTAACTGTCAGATTTCTAAAGGCATCAAGAACGTGATCGGTAACCGTAGTAGCTGCCAGTCCTAGCAGTACTAGATATAGTATACCCATCATCTTCTGCCGGGGAGTTTCATTTAAACCTGCCATGCGATTATGATTTTATAATAATGATTTGAATGAGTCTTTCTTTTGAAAAGACATTAAATAATACTGTACTAAAATACCAATCTAAAAATTGATTAGCCTTTTCTAAAAGCATCAACCTGAGCTTGGTAGATTTTAGCCAATTCACCAAGATTTTTGTTGTATGCTTTGATACCGTTAGTAGCAGCATCGAATTCTTTAATCATATTCTGAGAAGATGCAGTCATCTGGTTGATGGCTCCAAGCGTCTTGTTGAATTGATCAAAGTTCGCATTCATATCACCTATATTCTTTGAAAAAGACTTCATACCCTGACCAGCATTTTCAAATTCTTTCATCATAGTAACAGATATTCCTGACATCTGGCTTACTGCCTGCAATGATTTGTTGAAAGAATCAAAACCAGTAGATACCGTACCCATGTTGTCACGGAATTTCTTTACATCAGTAGTTGCAGTTTCTATTTCTTTTACAAAATTACCTGTAGAGTTAGCAGAACCAGCTATCTGGTTAACTGACTGTACTGTCTGAGTGAATTGCTGAAAACCTTTAGTAAGACCTTCTACTACTTTTGGAGTAACTGCTGATGACAATAATTCATTCAGATTTGTACCACCTTCTGCTGCTTCTGCTTCTCCTGGAACTTCACGTGCTGCCCATCCTAATATTACAAACAAAACTGCCTCTGTTGCAAGACCAAGACCAATCATAATTTCACCACCCTTCCAGTGAAGAATTTTGAACATAAGACCCAAGATAACCACACTAGCTCCGAAGGAGATTATCGAATTTAAACCGATTTTTTTGCTTTTACTGTTGCTCATAATTAATTGTGTTGGATTTGTGAGTGAGAAATTGTTAAAGTTATTATTTTTTGATTTTATTGGTTGCTTTATTTTTTAGTTGTTGTAGGCTTAGTTTCTGCTGGTTTTGCTTTTGTAGTAGCAGATGAAGTTGGTTTTGCTTTCTCCATGGAAGTCATGTTAGGCTTTTTGCTACCAGTCTGTACTCTACGTGTTGCTACGTATTTAGTAAGAATTTCCGGAGCAGACATTACACACCTGAAACCTATATAGCAGTGTACCTGGTCTTGTAATTCAAAATCGCGTGTGAAAGGACTCAACGCTTTTGCATTACTTACAAAGGAACCACCTCTTACTACTTTACGTTTCATTGGGTCTGCTTCAACACTATCAGCATCATATAACAACACTGGGTTGATGTCTGAAACAAAAGCAAACGCTGAAGGACTGTAAGCATCTAGTACCCACTCTGCTACGTTACCTATCATGTTGTATACTCCAAACTCATTTGGTGCATATGACATTACAGGAAGTGTAAAGTTCGATCCATCTTCTGTGTAGTCACCTTCTTCCTGTTTGAAGTTAACCAGCAGGTTACCATCACGGTCTCTATCCAAAGGTATAGCATCTTTGTCGTTAACAGCTATTACTGTTTCAGGACTTAGTTCTTCGTCAGTCTCTTCATCATCCTTATTCTTTCTGTTCTTTTTCTTCTTCTTTTTGTCTTTTTTGCTCTTCTTGTCGTTACCATCTTCTGTATCTGTTATGGCAACCGCAGTAGTATCTACAGCTGGTGTTATTGTAGAAGTGCTATCAGTAACTGGCGTAGTAGTACCATCGGCATTCACAGTAGTGGCAGCAAGCGTAGCAGAGTCAGTAACTACAGCAGGTTCTGGAGTTGCTTCTGGTTCTGGTTCCTTATCCATCACTGGTTGCTTAGAATCTTTAATGTCTTTACCGGCAGCATATACCCACTGCGCTTCTGAAGGTAAGCTGAATTGTAAACGGTAATATTTAAGATATTCAGCAATAGTTGCATAATCAAAGTTGGTATGGCTTCTCCATGCTGCAAAAGCACGCGCTTGTTTCCAAGTAACACCCACCACAGGATAATCATCAAATGGTGGCTGAGTGAAATAGTTTTCTACCAGTATTTCAACCTGAGAATTCACCAAATCTTTAAACCAAATTTTAGTATCAGGATATATATTGATTTGCTCAGTTACGTACTCCCCTACTTTAACATTTTTATTTGTACCAGTAGCCCTGAGATATGTAAAATTATAAACGTACAATTCTTCACGTACTTTTCCGGTTACTGGATCATACATCGGTGCAATCTTAGCTTTTATTTCATCATCATTACTATCGAAGATGTTTTTATGCTTCACCTTAGACCAATTGATACGTCTTTTTACTGGCCCACTAGTATCAACAGCAGCGGCAGCCACTTTAGAAGTATCTATCAATTTAGCAGCAGAGGTATCAGAGACCGTAGGTGTAGTAGTTGTAGCTATATCGCTACCTAGTGCTGTAGGAATAGTATCCGTAGCAGGAGTGGCGGCAGAATCTACCGCTAAAAAAGAGGGTGCAGTTGCTGTGTCTTCACCTTTATCCTTGTTTTTGCCTTTCTTTTTCCTTCCTTTGCCATTCTCTTCATCAGCATTAGCTGCACTAGCTGGAGGATCAATAAAATACTTATCGTCTTTCAGGTATTTTACAATAGCTATTGAGTCTATAACCCACTCCGAAAACATACGATACTGCTGATTTGTAACCTCGGTTTTGTCAATATAAAACGAACTGAGACTGACGCGTTTTTTACTGTTCGTATCTGTTGAAGATTGGCTGTACTTAATAGTAACCGACCCTCCTGGTATATAAACCATACCTGGAGGCGCTGCAAGCGTAAGGTGCCTGAATGGAATAACAGGACGCGTACGTGATTTGTGGTAATTGGGGTTCTCTTGAGCGATAGAAGTTGTTGATAAAGAGGATGCGGTGACAAATAGAACTCCAGCGAGTAACAAGGATCTCTTTATGTACATACGTGTTATATTTATTTAATTTAATAATGTGCCTACTAACTAACAAAACAATAGCTGAAATATTTGACTATATCCGCTTACATGGTGCAAATATAAACCAATAAATGTCATCAATCACATCGCTGTGCTAATAAATTGACAACAAATTTTAGTTACTTCACCTTGCCGGACCCACAAATAATTCACACTAACATTCTATACAAACAAATGCTAAAATCTAACTATTTTGCGTAAAGATAGATAAGTTCTTTAAAAAGCAAAAACATTTCAGAAAAAAACACCCTAATTCAAGCGTTTCTAGCCATTTTCCGTATTTATACGCATTATATTACTGCATTATCACTCAACTAATTATTATTTTCACTATTTAAATAATTGCTGACTGTATAGTTTACCCCATAGTACACATTTTAAGATGTATAAATATTTGTATTACATACCAGTGCTACATAATAAATAATTGCATGCATTAAACTTTCAGTTAATCATCAACTATTGATTTCCATACGACTATAACTCTGTATTTATGACTAAGAAATTTGGCAATAGTTACCAATAAAGTTAAATCCTAAATCACATTAAACATAAAATATACATAAGTGCTGTGTTTTGTCGTTTACTACTAACAATGGTTATCGTTTTGATTTCGTATGTTTGACATAATTGTTAACTTGCACACTGATATCTTGGTTTTAACCCCAAAATAATAACATCTTCGAAATACTGAAATGCTGAAAATAGGAGTTTTTGGTGCGGGCCATCTTGGCAAAATACACATTAGGCAATGGAAAGAAATCGAAAACACTACACTGATAGGCTTTTTCGACCCTGATGACACTCAGGCAGATGCAACTGTCGAAGAATTTGGGATAACCAGATATACCAACATTGATTCACTCATAGCCCACTGCGATGCAATTGATATAGTATCTCCTACTACTACTCACTACGAAATTGCCAGAAAATGTCTGCTCTCTTGCAAACACCTGTTTATAGAAAAACCACTAGCACACACATTAGAGGAAGGCAAAGAACTAGTAAAACTAGTAAAAGAGGCAAATGTAAAATGCCAAATAGGTCATGTAGAACGATATAATCCTGCATATCTGGCGCTTTCCGAAATAAACATAAGTCCTATGTTTATAGAAGCACATAGATTAGCTCAGTTCAACCCAAGAGGTACAGATGTATCTGTGATACTGGATCTAATGATACACGACATAGATATTGTAATGAGTCTGGTGAAATCGCCTGTGAAACGCATTTCTGCAAGTGGCGTATCTGTGCTCAGCGAAACCGCCGACATAGCAAATGCCAGAATAGAGTTTGACAACGGATGTGTAGCCAACCTCACTTCTAGCCGCATATCCCTCAAAAGAATGCGCAAAATGCGCCTCTTCCAGCGCGATGCTTATATAGGTATAGACTTTCTAGAGAAAAAAACAGAAATTATAAAAATGAAAGACGGTGATGCTCCTCAAGAATTGCTAGATATACCAATTTCTCTCGGTAATGGCGAACAAAAAATAATATCTGTGCAGCTACCCGAAATCAACGAAATAAATGCAATAAAAACAGAGCTCGCTGAATTTACTTCCTCTATTTTGCATAACAAACCTGAACGCGTGTCTGTCTACGATGGCTATCAGGCTATGGACGTAGCTCACCAAATTCTAAAAAAAATGAGTTTGCACAATGAGTTACACAATGTTTAACATTTTTTTACGTTAGTACTGAGGAAAAGATTATCATGCCGAAACTTTACAGTAGGTTATTATTGCTTACATCTGCGTCAATTGCTCTGTTTGTGCTGTGGGGTTGCAATACCATAAACCCAAAAGAAAAAATACCGACATATGTACATATCGATTCCTTTATTTTCGAAGGCAATACATCGCATGAAATCAAACATATTTGGGTTTATTACAACAACAACCCCGTAGGTGCCTTCGACCTCCCTGCCACAATACCGATCATCACATCTGGTGCCACTGGCTCGCTAGAAATAGCCCCAGGAATTTCGATTAACGGACGTAACGAACGCCCTCTCACCTACCCCTTCTACAAACTGGATGTTTCTACTCTTACAGAACAACCCGGCAAAATAGTGTACTACACCCCAAAAACTAAATACTTCGATTCGGTGAAGTTTTCCACCATTTCAGAATTTGAAGCAGGAATCACCAAATTTTCGCGCTGGGGTGGCACCACTAATATTATTGGTGTTACCGCCGACTCGCTCACGTACGAAGGCACAGGAAGCGGTGCAGTGTTTCTGGTAAGCCCCGCTGACAGCTCTATAGATAGCACCACCACTCCATTTGTTATCAACCCCGGCGCAGCCTTCATAGAATTTGATTACAATACTACCGTACCATTCATACTGGGTATACAGGCAAATCTGGGTAGCCTTTACTCCTCCTCTATCAATTATCTGGCAGGTGTGCTACCCAATACAGGCTGGAAAAAATTCTACCTCAATCTGTCGGGCTTCGTTAATCAATACCCTGCCGACAATTATCACCTATACATAAAAACCTCTATGCCCGCTGGGCAAACAAATGGCAGAATGCTGATAGATAACGTAAAACTTGTAACCTTTTAGACAGCATGCGCCTGAACAAAATGAAACGAAACGCCATCAGGCAACTGGCTCTTCTCGACTACATAGCTTCTGCTGTGGCGTGGTTTTGTTTTTGGATGTATAGGCAACACTTCCTCACTGGGATGCCCTATGCCGACACACTTCAGCACCTCCATGCACGAGATTACCTCAATATTTTTCTCGTCATACCATCTGGATGGCTACTGGCTTACCTGCTGTCAGGCACCTACTTTGATCTCTACCGCAAGTCGAGGCTCAACGAAATAAACCGTACGCTCATATCCTGCATACTGGGCTGCATAGCTGTATCTGTTATTGTTTTTGGCAATGACACCGGCGATTACTCTTACTTTATCAATACCATAAGCCGCTACCTACTCATTCACACGTCATTCGCACTCATATCGCGCCTTTGGATTCTATACAGAGTAAAACTAAATCTCATACAAGGCAAAGTAGGCTTCAATACACTCATAATAGGTGGCAATCAGCAAGCTATCAATATCTACAAACAAGTACTAGACAACCCTAGAGTACTGGGCAACATTTTCAAAGGCTTTATCTACTCCAATAAAGAAGCGAGCAACGGCATGAGCAAATTCCTACCGCAACTCGGTCATTTGTCCGAGCTGGAAAAAATCATAGATACTCACGAAATTGAAGAAGTAATAGTTGCCGTAGACTCTTCTGAACATCACCTACTTGAAAACATTCTTACCCGCCTCAGCTACAGACCAGTAGTTGTTAAGGTACTACCCGACTATTACGACATACTATCAGGCTCTGTAAAAACCAGCAATGTGTACGATGCTGTACTCATTCACATACACCCTGACCTCATGCCCGACTGGCAGCGAGTATGCAAGCGGCTTATAGATATACTCATATCTGGCACATCGCTCATTGTGCTCACTCCATTCTTACTGTTTACCGCTATCATGGTAAAGCTATCTTCAAAAGGCGGCATAATTTACAAACAAGAACGTATTGGCCTCTTTGGTAGACCATTCTACATCTACAAGTTCCGTTCCATGTACCTCGAGGCCGAAAAAGCAGGACCAGCACTCTCCAGCAAGCTCGACCCACGTATCACTCCTTGGGGCAGGTTTATGCGCAAATGGCGCATAGACGAAGTACCACAGTTCCTCAACATCCTCAAAGGCGATATGTCGCTCGTAGGTCCCAGACCCGAGCGCCGCCATTACATAGACATCATCAGCGAAAGCCACCCACACTACAAGTACCTGCACAAAGTCAAACCCGGGCTCACCTCATGGGGCATGGTGCAGTTTGGCTACGCCGAGAACGTCAACGAAATGATAGAACGTATGAAATACGACCTCCTCTACATCGAAAACTGCTCTCTGGCACTCGATATCAAAATCATCATGTACACCTTTATGGTTATCTTCCAAGGCAGGGGCAAATAACCCATTTCTTATACTCCACATTATTCCCTACTTTGGCTGCCAGTTGCTACACAGCCCATGAAAAAACTGCTACTACTCTTCGCAGCCATTTGCCACCTCACAACAACTTGGGGAGCCGATACCGTAATTACCAAAACACTCACATTCAGTGCAATGGCAGAAGTATACTACAGCTTCGACTTCGCACAACCCACCACCAATACCCGACCCTCATTCGTATACTCGCACAATCGCCACAACGAGGTCAACCTCAATCTAGCCTACACCAAAGCACACTACCAAACCTCCTACATACGTGCCAACCTAGCCCTGGCCACAGGCACCTACATTGCCGCCAACTATGCCAATGAACCCGGCGTACTCAAAAACATTTACGAAGCCAATATCGGCATCAAACTCACCCCCCGCCAAAACCTCTGGATAGATGCCGGCATCATGCCATCGCACATAGGCTTCGAGAGTGCCAATAGCCTCTCCTGCAGCACCCTCACACGCAGCATCATAGCCGACAACTCACCCTACTACGAGTCTGGCGTCAGCCTCAACTATACCTCCACAAAAAATAAATGGTATATGGCGCTCCTGTTACTCAATGGCTGGCAACAAATACAACGCCCCCCCGGCAATAGTAGTATCAGCACCGGCTCACAACTCACATACATGCCGTCATCAGCACTCACCATCAACTATAGCACCTTTGCCGGCAATGTATACCCCGACAGCATAGCAGAGTTGCGAATCTTCCACAACCTCTACGCCATCATAAACCTCAACAGTAAAATCAATATTATTGCCGATATAGACTACGGCAGCCAGCAATCCGCTGGCTACAACCCCACTTGGCACTCGTGGCTGGGCGCAGCCCTCATAGCCAGCTACCGCACCTCCACACGCACCACCATAGCTGCCCGTGCCGAGTATTACCAAGACAACAACAGCACCATCACAGAGCCACTACCCCGTGGCTACCTCCACACCCGTGCCTACTCTGCCAATGTAGATTATGCCCTGGGCCCAAATGTGCGCTGGCGCACCGAGGCCAAGCTATACCACAGCACCACCCCTCTCTACACCACCGCCACAGGCACAGCCGCTACCACCAGCTACCTAGCCACCACTTCCATAGCCATTCAGCTCTGAGCC
>JBIKKS010000053.1:0-8504 GCA_044360235.1 Flavipsychrobacter sp.
ATGCTGGAACTACCACACTGTCGTACAGAGTGCCCAGTGGCTGCTATGTCACCAATGTGATTACAGTAAACACTACACCGTCCACTATTACAGGCACCCGCAGTGTATGTATAGGCACTACCACTACCTTGGCCAGTACACCATCTAGCGGCACATGGAGCTCATCGGCAGACGGTATAGCATCTGTGGGCAGTAGCACGGGCATTGTAACTGGTGTATCAAGCGGCACAGCAATAGTGACGTATACATTATCGGGTTGTACCAGAACAGCCGAGGTGACTGTAAATGCACTACCAGCATCCATTACGGGAGCAGGTGTGACTTGCGCAGGTGGAGGTACTACAGCACTTGTAAATGTGAGTGGAACATGGACAAGCAGCAATACGGGTATAGCTACAGTAAACTATCTGGGTACAGTGACTGGAGTAGCTAGTGGTAATGCAATAATTACATTCCGCAATGCCAACAATTGTTCGACAACGAAGGAGGTGACAATCAATCCATTACCAAGTCCGATAGTAGTACCTACCGGGTTGTGTTTGGGTACAACAGGCACATTTACAGCTACGCCCTCAGGTGGTACATGGGCAAGTGCCAATCCTTCGGTATTCAGTGTAGACGGGTCGAGCGGAGCTATGACGGCGTTGATAGCAAATTACACCAGCAACTCATTGGGTACAGTTAGTTACACATTACCCACAGGTTGTGTAAGGACGGGTATGGTAACGGTAAACCGTCAGCCAGGCAATATCTACGGCGGCACAGGCAGGGTATGTACCGGAGCTACCACTGCCCAGTTTTCGAGTGCTACGGGTTGCACGTGGTCGAGTGCCACACCATCAGTGGCTACAATATCTCCTACCGGAGTAGTAACTGGAGTAAGTGCTGGTAATACGGTTATCAGCTACACCAGTGCAGCAGGCTGTGCGGCACAGCGAGTAATAACAGTGAATCCTACGCCCGATGTGATAACGGGAGCCACATCAGTATTAGTAGGTCAGACAACAACCCTGGCGAATGCTACAGTGGGCGGTACATGGAGCAGCAGTGTAACCTCAAAAGCTACAATAGGCTCGGTAAGTGGAACGGTGACTGGTATGAGTACAGGCACAACGAATATTACTTACATGATGTCAACAGGCTGTTTTGTGACCAGAGCAATGAATGTAGCAGCAGCGAGAGGTGCGGATGAAACAGTGAAAGAAGTGGTGGTAACAGAGGTAAAATTGTACCCCAACCCAACCACAGGAATCTTCACTGTAGCCACCCCGATAGCAGGAACAATAAGCGTGTATACGATAGACGGCAAAGAGTTACTACAACAAAAAGTAACCTATGGCGTCAGCAGTATAACCCTGCCCTATACTATAACAGCAGGATTTTACACATGTACATTCACAGGTACTGATGGTGGTACTACAATCATAAGATTGGTTTACGAACCTAGATAGGAAACGAAGTCAAAAGGGTAGGGGCGTATCAGAATTCAGATTTTGATACGCCCCTTTGTTTTGGGATGTAAATTGCAGTAGTACAGAATTATTAAATACTATACGCTTGTATTTCCCTGTTCTAAACTAAACTGAATCTGTAATAAGCCGAGTATCAACAAAGCATTAGGTCAGAATCGTTCATGTTGTTAGACATGTAATGCACAATTATACGTATTACCAGAAAAATGTGAATAAAAAAAGCTGCTATCGTTAGATAGCAGCTTTTTTCCAAAATATAAGTTCGATATTATCCTTCAGTCTGCTCTGTAGACTCAGCTACATCAACTACATCAGCATCATCAGCAGTTTCTGCTTGAGCAGCACGTGCAAGATTTTTCTCTTCTATTTTACGAACTGATTCTTTCATAGTTTCATGACGTTTGTCAGCTTTATTCTTACGGTGTGCTTCTTCACGACGAGCAACCAATTCTTCATGCTCACCATTCCATATTTCAAATTTCTCCATTGCTTCTTGCTCATTAAACAGACCAAGAGTTACACCACGCATAAGGTGCTTCATGTAAAGAACGCCTTTGAAAGAAAGGATTCTACGACATGTGTTAGTAGGCTGTGCTCCTTTATCGAGCCAGTACAATGAACGTTCGCGGTTTACACGAATTGTTGCTGGGATAGTTAGTGGGTTGTAAGTACCCAATTTTTCAATGAATTTACCATCGCGGGGAGCAGTTGTGCTAGCGGCTACGATAAAATAAAATGGGCGCTTCTTAGACCCGTGTCTCTGTAGGCGAATTTTTACCGACATAAATAATAGATATTATTTTTCGTTAACAATAATTTTTTTTCGGACCGCAAAGATAAGAAGTAAGTATGATACTCACAAATCATTATTGCAAATTTAATTTTTACACATTTATCTTACTTCACTCCCGCAGTCAGCAGTTTCCAGAGGCGATACAAAGGTCAATTTGCCGTCATTGTTTTGAGCCATTAATATCATGCCCTTGCTTTCTATACCTTTCATTTTCCGGGGTGCTAGGTTTGCTACTACTGTTACTTGTTTACCTATTATATCTTCTGGTTTGTAGTGCAGTGCAATACCAGAAACTACAGTACGTAATTCACCATTACCCATATCCAGTTCCAATCTCAGCAATTTGTCAGCCTTTTCTACTTTTTCTGCTTTCAATATAGTGCCTACTCGCAGGTCTATCTTCATAAAATCATCTATACTTATTTCTGCCTTTTTCTCTGTCAATGGTATCGCAGCCGCCTCTACTGCTTCTGTTGTCTTAGTTTCCATATTGTTATTAGCTGTGGCTTGTTTTAGGTTGTTTTGCAATTTTTCTACTTGTGCTGCTACTTCTGTGTCTTCTATCTTTTTAAACAGCAATTCAGGTGCTTTCAATGGATAATTAGTTTTTAGCAAATCCATTCTGCCTGCATTTTCCCATTCCAGCATTCTGTCTACCACTGCCATCATTCTACACAATTTCTTTGAAGTAAATGGCAGAAAAGGATTCGCTATTATAGCAAGATTAGCAATAAGCTGTAAGCACATATGCAAGCAATTATCTACCAGCTTCTGGCTGTCTGGATTTGTTTCCACAGATTTTATAGTTATCCATGGTTGTTTGTCTTGCATATATTTATTGCCTTTTCTGGCAAGATCTATCACCTCAAACAAACCATCCCTAAACTTATATCCCTCCAAACAAGTTTCTACTTTTACTTTCGCATTCTTTATTTCTATTATAAGCGCCCTTTCTGCATCATCCACCAATTCTTGGTGCAAAGCAGGCATTCTACCTTTGCACAGTTTGTGCATCAGCACAAACGCACGGTTCACAAAGTTGCCAAAAATAGACACCAGTTCATTGTTGGTCCTATCCTGAAAGTCCTTCCAAGTAAAATCATTATCCTTGGTTTCAGGTGCATTGGCGCACAATACATATCTGAGTATGTCTTGCTGGTCCGGAAAATCCTTAACATACTCATCTACCCATACTGCCCAGTTACGCGATGTAGATACTTTTTGTCCTTCTATGTTCAGAAACTCATTGGCCGGTACATTGTCTGGCAATACAAATCCACCATGAGCTTTCAGCATGGCAGGAAAAATGATACAGTGAAAAACAATATTATCTTTCCCTATAAAGTGAACCAGCTTTGTGTCTTCTTTACACCAGTAGTCACTCCACTGGTTAGTAAGTTCTTTAGTTGCACTTATATAACCTATAGGGGCATCAAACCATACATACAATACCTTACCATCTGCACCAGGCAGTGGCACCGGCACGCCCCAGCTACTATCTCTTGTCATAGCACGCGGATGCAACCCACTATCTATCCAGCTTTTACATTGTCCGTATACATTGGGTTTCCATGTGTCTTTTTTGCCCTCTACAATCCATTCTTTCAACCAAGATTCATACTTGTTAAGCGGAAAATACCAATGTGTGGTTTTCCTCTTTACTAGTGGTGCACTACTCAGAGCACTACGTGGATTTATTAGTTGCTCAGACGATAATGTTGACCCGCATTTTTCACATTGGTCGCCATAGGCATTGTCATTACTGCATACGGGGCATGTACCAATTATATATCTGTCAGCAAGAAAAGTATTGGTTTCTTCGTCATAATACTGATCGCTTTCACGCTCTTCAAAAACACCATCGTCATACAGTTTTTTGAAAAACGCCTGCGAAGTCTCCTTATGTGTAGGATTAGAAGTGCGGGAATAAATATCAAAAGATATGCCCATTTGTTCAAAGCTATCTTTAATGATTGCGTGATATTTGTCTACTACATCTTGCGGTGTAATATGTTCTTTCATAGCTCTTATGGTAATAGGCACACCATGCTCATCGCTGCCACATACAAATTTTACATCACGCTTCTGTGCACGCTGATACCGTGCATAAATATCTGCCGGAAGAAAACAACCTGCCAAATGACCTATATGAACCGGACCATTAGCATAGGGTAGGGCAGCAGTTATCAAGATTCTTTTGTATTCCATATCTGGCTGCAAGATAAATTAAAAACACCTGTGCATCTATTATTGAACTAAAATGGACTGTAATTTTAAGCAATTTCAATAAAATTAGGCTATCCTAATTTTTATATTTAGCTTTGCCTTCCAAATGGCAAAAGAAGATTTAGACAAATCCCTCAGCGAGGTACACGGTCAGGTCAATCCTTCGCTGGCAGGTGGTAAGTGGAAGAAGATATTTGCTTTCTTCGGTCCTGCATATTTGGTAAGTGTAGGTTACATGGACCCCGGAAATTGGGCTACAGATATTGCCGGGGGCAGCCAGTTTGGATATGCGCTCATTTGGGTATTGCTTATGAGCAATATGATGGCGCTGCTTTTGCAGTCACTCAGCGCCCGACTGGGCATAGTGCAGGGTAGAGACTTGGCACAGTGTAGCAGAGAGGTATATCCTGCTTCAGTCAATTTTATATTGTACATACTTGCAGAGATAGCTATTGCGGCCTGCGATCTGGCAGAGGTCTTAGGAATGGCTATCGGACTCAATCTGTTATTTGGTATACCGCTCATATGGGGCGTCATTATCTCTTTGCTCGATACCATTCTGTTACTATACCTGCAAAAGCTAGGTATGCGCAAACTAGAAGCCTTCATTATTGCATTAGTAGCTATTATCGGTGGTTGTTTCTTGGCAGAGATGATAATGGCAAAACCAGATTTGTCAATGGTCGTAAAAGGGTTTTCGCCCAGCTTGCCGGGTAGTGGTGCATTGTTCATAGCTATTGGTATAATAGGTGCTACGGTTATGCCACACAATCTTTATCTACACTCAGCCTTAGTACAAACCCGAAAAATCGGCTCAGATAAAGACTCTATCAAAAAAGCAATAAAACTCAACAACATAGATAGTGCAATTGCATTGAATCTTGCTTTTTTTGTAAATTCAGCTATACTAATATTGGCTGGGGCAGTTTTTTATACTTCAGGTCACAACGATGTAGCTTCTTTGCAAGATGCACATAGGTTGCTGGCTCCGCTACTGGGTAATAAGTTGGCACCCATACTGTTTGCTGTAGCATTGATAGCTGCTGGGCAAAGCTCTACTATCACAGGCACACTTGCCGGACAAATAATAATGGAGGGCTACCTCCGCCTCCGTATCAACCCAGTTTTTCGTAGAATACTTACTCGTATGCTGGCTATAGTGCCAGCAGTTATAGTATTGCTAGTGGCTGGCGACTCTATGGTCGATCAAATGCTCATTTTCAGTCAGGTATTACTGAGCATGCAACTCGCTTTTGCTGTTATCCCACTGATACACTTTGTAAGCGACAAATCTAAAATGGGTGACTTTGTAATAAGTATACCCACCAAAATCGCTGCTTGGGTTATAGCAGCCATTATCATTGTGCTCAATCTTAAGTTGTTTCTCGATACTGTCGCTCATTGGATGTCGGCCAGCAACAGTATGTGGATCAGTGCGCTGCTCGTTACGCTAGTTGCTTTGGTAGGTTTGCTATTGCTCGTTACCATTGTTTACCCACTCATACAGCGAAAGAAACAAGCCGAAATCAACATACACAACAATATAGCCAAAGCTATAGCTGCTCCTCTGGCGCCGTTCAGGTGTATAGGCGTAGCGGTCGACTTTACCGACAGTGACAGCATTGCTATGCAGTATGCCATACAACTAGGGGCAGATAATGCTCGTTTTGTACTCATCCATGTGGTAGAAAGTGCCTCAGCTCAATTGATAGGCAACGAGGCTCACGACTACGAAACCCGAAAAGATAAGCTACACCTAGATGAATATGTAGCTATGTTCAGCAAAAAAGGATTGACAGCAGAGGGGGCTCTCGGCTACAAAGAAAGAGCAGCCGAAATAGCAAGATTAATAGCCAAACACAACTGCGATTTGCTAATCATTGGCAGCCATGGTCACAAAACAGCTAAAGATATCATTTATGGCGAAACAGTAAATACCGTTCGTCACATGGTGAAAGTACCTGTCTTTATAGCTAGATAACTCAACAACTAGTTTGTCAGTATTTTATTGATTTCAGATTTTTGCTCCTTGCCCCCTGCATCCGAGGAACTAAATAAGGTGCCAATCATAAGCACTATACCTATCAATAAAATACACGCTGATGAAAATCGTTGTACATAGATAATCCTACGCGCTGTAAGCAGTTTTTTAATCCTATCTGCAAGAAATACTTTAGAGAAATCTATACCCAATATTATGACCAGTGCTGTACCAAAAAGTATAAACCTGTAAAACCCATCCTTACTCGCTGTTATAGTTACAGCACCCAGCCACGTTATCAGCACGCCGGGGTTCAGCGTATTTACCAGAAAACCACTGAGCCATATTTTGGCTATATCGCCATTTGTTATAGTTAGTTGTGGCGCCGATGGTCGTTTAGGTTTCAGTTTCTTCACTAGCCCAGCTATGCCTATAGCCATCAGTGCCACAGCGCCCCCTATACCTATATGTTTCTGATAAGGTTCAAGATAGTGTAGCCAAGATGCAGCTACATTGGCTATCAGCACATACAGTGCATCGCTCACAGACACACCCAGCACAAAGGCCAAACCAGCTTTGTAACTAAAATTGAGACTATACCTGATTATAGCAAATAGTGTAGGACCCACAGATATTGCCATAAACAATCCTACAAGCACTCCCTTTATTATTGCATCCGTTACATACATATTCAGCAGCAAGTTAGGCAAATTTGAACCAATTGAATACTGCGTCATTACATCTCACTACATGACTTTCGTTAGTTTTATATCAAAATATGCCCAATAATTTAGCAATTATCTTTTCTGCTAATAAGCCCTTTCCATTATCTTTGCCGTCCCGTTTTTTTCTGTGAACAAATAAAAGGTAATTATCATTATGCAATTAACTGGTCAAACTAATTTTTACAAAGGCAAAGTACGTGATGTGTATACTATCAATGATAAGTATATGGTGATGATGGTAAGCGATCGTATTTCAGCTTTTGATGTAGTACTACCCAAATCTATCCCGTATAAAGGACAAGTACTCAACCAGATTGCAGCACAGTTTCTACTCGCTACAAAAGATATCGTACCTAACTGGTTAATAAATACTCCGCTGCCCAATGCTACTATAGGTTACAAATGCGAAACATATCCTGTGGAAATGGTAGTGCGTGGCAATCTTACTGGTCATGCTTGGCGTACTTACAAATCTGGCAAACGTGAACTATGCGGTGTGGTAATGCCCGATGGCATGAAGGAAAATGATTTTTTTCCTGCTCCCATTCTTACTCCTACTACCAAGGCGCACGAAGGGCACGACGAAGATATCTCACGTGAAGAGATTATAAGCAGTGGATTAGTGTCTAAGGCCGAATACGAATTGCTGGAGAAATACACATTGGCTTTGTTCGAAAGAGGTAAAGAAATAGCCAAGAACAGAGGTTTAATATTGGTAGATACCAAATATGAATTTGGCAAAATAGGGGAGACCATATACCTCATCGATGAGATTCACACCCCCGATTCGTCTAGGTATTTCTATCTAGATGGTTTCGATGAGCGTCAGAAAAAAGGAGAACCACAAAAACAACTGTCCAAAGAGTTTGTACGCGAATGGCTGATGGAAAATGGTTTTCAGGGTAAAGAAGGACAACAAATCCCAGAGATGACCGAAGACGTAATTGGCAGTATATCAGAGCGTTATATAGAGCTATATGAAGTGGTAACTGGCAAAACATTTGTGAAACATGATGTTAATTACAACGAGCAACAACGCAAACTGGAAGACGCTCTTGCTAAACTCCAATAGACATAATTTCAAATACAACAGATCGAATCAACTAGCAAAATCATCAATTTTAATATCATGGAATTCAGGATTGAGAAAGACACAATGGGCGAGGTAAAAGTGCCCGTAACTGCATACTATGGTGCGCAGACACAACGCTCTATAGAAAACTTTAAAATAGCTCAGGACATCAACAAGATGCCCAAAGAGATAATAAAAGCTTTTGCTTACCTCAAAAAAGCAGCAGCTATCACCA
>JBIKKS010000054.1:0-8500 GCA_044360235.1 Flavipsychrobacter sp.
TACGGTTTACAAACTTGATGAGCGAGCCAGACGGTGAGCCTTGTTCATCATCGGTAGCCTTGCATTTGTCGCAGGTACAGTTGCCTATGTCATCGTTAGGGCTTACCGACCAGTACACCGCGTCGGGGTTGGCAGTCATTCTTATCTTCAGCTCGCTGGCTGCTATCGTAAACACATCTTCATTGCTCAGGCATAGCTGTGTGGGTTGGCGCACACCCTTTACCAGTGCATAATACTCGGGATGCGTTTTGAAAAACTTATCTGCTGGCACCAGTTTGTTGTAAGAGTGACCCCACAAGCCCCACAGGTCCTCAAACTGCTGTAGTTTGTTCCATTCCAGGTACTCAGGGTCGCGCGATTCAGGGTAAAAGGACTCCCGGTATACAAACTGTGGTCTGCCATCTTCTTTTAGGTCGGCAGGTACTTTCACAGTTTTCATTTCAGGCGTTATGGCTGGTACATCTGCTATCTTACGGCAGCCTAGGTATTTTTCTACAAACGTGTATACACCGTATATCAGCCCTTTGCCACTGCCACCACATATCAGCACATCTTTACCCTTCACCTGTATGCGGTAAGCCTCGTTGGGCAGTTTGCCCAATATAACCTGACCTTCTTTTTTGGTATGCCCTATGTATATAGCACTGGGGGTAGCGTTGTCGCCCTCTTTTATTATAGGCATCTGTTTGCCCGATACCCGCTTCACATAATCTTGCAGCACCTTAGCCGATTTCATCTCCAGCGGCGTAGCTTCCCTAGGCACTATGATAGAGTAGGCAGAGACACCATCGTCTACTATCACCAGTTCCTGAGCAGTGCCACTACAGGCGCTGATACCCACAAGCAACAGAATAAATCCGTAAATAAATTTCATAAATAATAAGTTGTTAGAACCTTCGCTGCAAGGTTACGTAAATGTCGTATTGGTTTCTGAAAATTTTATCGCCTGTTGTAAAGTCTTCACCTGTTTTCACATTATACCAGGTAGCATTGATAGCAAAGGTAGTAAGGTAGTGAAACTGACGTTTGTAACCTACGCCACAACTGGTTGTTTTGAAAGAAGATGTTCGTAACAAGAAATAATTGGTACTGAAATCATCTGGTACATTACCATAACCAGCCATAGCCATAAAATACTCAGTACGATTGTCGCGGAGATAATAGCGAGCAGTGAAAATACCAGAGTAATAGGTTCTATTTACTGTTACTAAAACCGAATCGCCCAAAGAATCTGTAATGGACAATTGCTGACGGTAGAGTTTAAAATTGAGGAAAAAGTCATTGATCTCTTTAGAAATTCCTACTACTGGTGAAATAAGGCTGCCCTCAGGTAATTGCAGATATCTTATACCCAATTCACCCGAATATCCCTTTTTGAAACTTTTATTGATAGAGTAACCTAACCTCCACTTCGGAAAAACGGCATCATTCCAAGAGTCTGGAGCATAGGAAACTATCGCATAGGAATACCACTTAGGGCTATGATTATAATAAGTCTCTGCATCGAACTGATACCCTGTACCAGTTAATCGCCCTGCATAATTGACCCTGAAGTTGAGCACACCTTTTTTGATGAAGCGGCTATACTGCACTGTAGCTATGCTGTTTATTATAGGTAGATTGCTGGCATCTACAATACGTGTATGAAGGTAAAAAAGTCCAATTTCATTTTTCAGCCTACGTGCAAACAACAAATTGGCATAGTCTATGTGTTTGGGGTTCAGTGTCATTTTGGCCAGAGTATCTGCATTGCGCCAAGCTTCTTCATATTTTTTCTGAGCCTCATAAAACTCTGCTTTCCTGTATAAGAAAAATGGATTTTGCGGATACAACAGCCTACCCCTGTTCAGCAGCACCATACCTGTATCATACTGCTCCATTTCATACAGCAGATTGATGGTGGTGTACAATGGTATAGTATCCTTGGGCGACACCGACAAGGCTTCGTAATATTCTGCCAGTGCACTATCATTCTTCTTGTTCAACTGATACTCTCTACCCGAGCCCAATCTTTGCTCCATATAGGCACTGCGGTAGCGATTGTTGTACGGATAACTTCTGAACAACGGTCCGGATATATCGTATGCAGTGTGAAACTGACGAGACTCAGCATATACCAGCGATTTGCGAAACAGGAAATCTTTAGAATCGGGATAGTAGCGCAAGCCTTGGTCTACATAGTACAATGCAGAGTCATAGTCTTTTATAGCACTTTCTATATTGATGATGTAGTTGAGGGCATCTACATTATCGGGTTGTTTGTCTAGTACATCTTTCAGTACCCGCAGTGTGTTGTAATAGTCATCATACTGCATTGCCTGCCTGCCAGCTGCCAGCGACTGCTCAATAAGGCTTGCCAAGTATTGTCGGTTTTCGGGGTGCGCCTCTAACAGGGTTTTAGATATGGATGCTGCTTCTGAGTATTTCTGATAGCCTTCCAGTACAGCCGCTTTTTTAAACAACAGATGCTCATCGTTGGGGTAAAACACCAATGCCTCATCAATGGTTCGCAACGCATCGTCATATCGCTTTTGCAGTGAGTATACACTTATCAGGTAGTTGTTGGCAGCTATATTAGACCTATCATAAAACAGTACCGACTTTAGTGCCACTATGGCACTGTCATACTCCATTTCGTTCATGTACTGCTTGGCAGCCAGTGTGCGCAGTTCCAGGTAGTTTGCTTTGTTTACCTCGTTGGGGTTGTCCTTAAACATCCTTTCGGCTATCACAGAGGCTGCACCATATCTTTTCAGGTTTTCGAGCACACCTAGTTTTTTCTTCAGCAACTCATAGTCATTGGGCGAGCTCTTGAGGCCGAAGTCTATCCACTGCAATGCTTCTATGTGCATGCCCCTGCTAAATGCCATATTGATTTCATAATTGAGTGCTTCCCTGTTAGATGGTTCGCGCTCCAGTATTCCCCCAAACAGCAAGTAAGGATCGGTATTCATGTAAAACCTACCTGCCGTCATACGCACATAAGTATTCAGCCGCTGCACCTCACCATTGGTAGGGTATAGTTTCATCAGCTTGTCCACCACTTCTATCGCCTCTACATATCTCGACATAGCCTCCAAAATACTTACCTTCTTCATCAGGTACTCAAACGAGTTGGGGGTAGATAACAAAGCTCTGTTGGTGTAAGCCAATGAACTCTCATAGTTGCCCGAACGAATATCTAGTGCAAAGATGGCTGTCATGGCTTCCTTGTTCAGCGGGTCTTGCTCCAGCACAGATTCGTAAGCTCTTTTAGCTATCTCTATATAGCCTCTATGCGAGTATTGCCTGGCTACAGATAACTTGTAGTCGAGATACACGCTTCTTATGAAGGGGTCGGCAGAAAAACGATCGAAAAGATAGTCGGAGAGCCTGTTACTTTCTATCCAGTCTCCCATTTTTATGTAGATATCCAGTTTCTTCAGCAGCAGATCTCGGTCGTTAGGGAAGTATTTCAGACCAAGGTCTGCATACTCCAGTGCTTGTAAATAGTTACAAGCAGCAGACTCCATGTTTACCAGGTATATGTACGCGTCTCTATACTTGGGGCTTTTTTCTATTACATAGTTGAGTTCTATACGGGCACTATCTATCTTACCAGCCAATGCAAATGCATTACCCAGCAACAGGTGGATATCCAGGTTTTTAGGAGATATATCTATGGCCTTGTTACATAGGTTTATAGCTTTCTGATAGTGTTTTAATTCTATTTCTCGCTTAGCCTCGTTGTAGAGGTTATCGGAAGATTCTATCATTTTCAGCCACTGACCTTGGGCAGTAGTGCTGAGAAAAACGATAAAAAGAATCAGTATAAACCGTGGGGTGAATTTCATTTAAATCTACATTTTTAAAATTTACTAACTGCCGGTAGCTGCCGGTGCATTCTTTTTCTTGGTGGGCTGCATACCAAAACCTTGTCGTTGCATATTACCCCATACGTGCGCCCTACCCGTAATAAAGTTGAAATAACCCTTGATAGCAAAAAACATGATCAACGGATGGTAAATAAACGGCTCCAGAAAAGCCATCAGACACAATCCTATAGTTTCGCCCCAGGTTTTGTAATACTTAAAGGTGATCTGATCCCACAATAGTGCCAGTGTGGTAATCATTACCGAATACGTATACACAAACACTATGAGGATGATGGCAAACGGCCAGTTGATTTGCCCGGTAACTATGAGGTATATATAAAACAAGATACCTGTAAACTCTATTATAGGCGCCAGCAACTCATACAGAAAGTTGTAAGGGAATACGATAAGCCCCATTCTTCCATAACGTGGGTTGCCTATTATCTTACGATGTATACTCATGATCTGTGCCAGACCTCGACCCCAGCGCGAACGCTGTCGACCAAATACCTTGAGGCTTGTAGGTCCCTCGGTCCAGCAGAGGGTTACGGGTACGTATTTTACAGAGTATTTCTTCTTATTATCTTTCATGTAGGCACACATACGTGTGATCATGTCCATGTCCTCACCAAAAGATTTGGAGTCATATCCACCAGCTTTTACAGCTATTTCTTTGTCAAACATTCCCAACCCACCCGATACGTTGGGTACAGCGTTGATAAGGTCCCAGCCCATCTTGCCCAGCATATAGGCGCGTATATACTCCATCTCCTGAAAACGAGGAATGAGTCGACGCGGCGGGCGCACACGTATCATCAAACCTTCATCCACATCGCACGAGTTCACCATGCGCAGCGTGGCACCAGATGCTATTACTCTTCTGTAATCTTCTTGTATATGCACATAGCCGCACTCCTCACATGGCGAACCCACCTCTTTTACTTTGGTGGTTTCTTCATCCATAAATGGTTTTACGAGGCGTATCAGGGTGTCTTTGTCTAGGATACAGTCAACGTCTGTACTCACATAGTACTCATATACCGATATGTTGATACCAGCATTAGATGCGTCTGCCTTACTTTTACCGTTTACCTTATCTACCACCACCAGCTTATCATAAGCACGATTGGTAGATTTGAATATACGCCTTATGGGTTGACAGTTAAGTTTTTCGCGAAATGCATATTCCACATGTACTAGCTCAAATTCATCTATCAGTTTTTCCAGCGTATCATCTGTGCTACCATCATTCACAATAATCACCTCAAACTTGGGATAGTTGAACGTAAGCAACGAACGAACATTGGAGATGATGGTAACACCTTCGTTGAATGCAGGTGCAATAACAGATATGCCTGGCGCAAGAGGAGACTCAACAATGATATTAAAATCAATGGAGGCATTTCTACGCATGTAGTTCTGTATAGATATAAGCGACATTATTGCCAATAGCGCATAGGCCATTAGCAATGATGTACCGTAAATAAACACTGCCGACTGGTAAAAAGTACCAATAGTATCCCAAAATGCACCGCCTGCAAAAAAATTATATAAAAACCTCATCCCTGTTCTCGATTACCAAGTATTAATTAAGTAGTGTTATGAAGCAGACACAACAGGCTGCGGTTTCTTAGGCTTATCGTCAGATTTCTTCTTAAAGCCAGCACGTTGCATGTTACCCCAGCTATGCTTACGATTGGTGAGCTGAAACCAATAGCCCCTCAAAGAGAAAACCACGATAAGTGGGTGATATATCAACATCTCTATAAACACCATTAACACCACACGTACCACATCCTTCCAGGTCTTGTAATACTGAAAGGTGAGCTGATCCCACAATACTGACAGTGATGATATCATAACCGAGTATGTGTAAACAAATACCAGCAGAATGATGGCATAAGGCCAGTTCACTAAGCCAAAGTAGATAAGGAACATGTAATAAATGATACCTAAAAACTCTACAACTGGTGCCAGTAACTCGAAAAAGAAGTTGTATGGAAACACTATCATCCCCACTCTACCGTAAGCAGGATTGAATAACATTTTTTTGTGCGCCAGCATTAGCTGCAGTAGCCCTCTCGCCCAGCGGGTACGCTGACGCATAAATATCTTTACTGAGGTAGGACCCTCTGTCCAGCATAACGTATTAGGTATGTAGCGAACAGAAGCTTTAATCTTATTATCATACACATACCTAGACATACGCATACGCAACTCCATGTCCTCACCAAATGATGCTGGGTCGTATCCACCTGCTTTTACAGCTATCTCTTTGTCGAACATGCCCAAACCACCCGACACATTGGGTACTGCATTGATGTAACTCCACCCCATCTTACCCATCACAAATGAGCGGATATACTCTAACTCCTGAAAACGAGCAAGTAACGGACGAGGAGCTTTGATGCTGATAAGTACCCCTTCATCTACCTCGCAAGAGTTGGCCATGCGCAGTGTGGCACCAGTGGCTATCACACGCAGGTTTTCTTCTTCCAGCATAGGTCTTATGAGCATACCTAGCGTTTGCTCGTGCAATATGCAATCCACATCCGTACACAAAAAGTAGGGGAAGTTTGATACATTGATACCCACATTAGTAGCATCTGCTTTCGCCTTACCGTTTTCTTTGTCTACCACTATTAGCTTGGCGTATGCTTCGTCCCTAGACTTGTACACCCCTCTCACCGGCTTAGCAGACAGCTTAATGTCGTAGGCAAAGTCAACCTTTACTAACGAAAACTCATTGATTACTTTTTCCAGTGTGTCGTCAGTACTACCATCATTGATTATAATTACCTCATAGTTGGGATAATCGAAAGTAAGCAAAGAGCGAATATTACTGATGATGGTAAGACCCTCGTTGAATGCCGGTGCGATAACAGAAATACCAGGAGCCAATGGAGAACCCACGATAACTTTATAATCGGTATAGCTTTCCTTGCGCAGAAACAAAGCAATATTCAGAAAAGACATGATGGCTAGCATTGCATAGATTAGCAACAGCGAAGTCCCGTATATAAATACGGAGGTTTCAAAAAATCCTGAAGCTATTTCTACAAACGTTGCACCCATTAGTACTTGATAAGCGGATTAAGGCAGTGTTTAATAATCAATTGGTTTTCTTCATAAGTCATTTCCATCAGTTCCTCCACCATCAAACGAGAGTTTTGGGTATTGTGTTTGATGATAGCCCTGGCCGCATTCATACGAATATCGAAGTTGGAAGAAAACAAAAACTCCGATTTCAGAAATTCCAGATATTTACCAGAAGCTATGTTTCCCATAGCTTTGAGTATCTCCAGTTGGCAGTTAAGAGGCTGATGATTATATATTTTCATCATTTTTTCTTCAGATGCTTCTGCTGATAGTTTGCCCAAACAACTGATAGCATCTGCTCTGAAGTAGTGATCTTTATTATTCAACAATTCCATTACGGCTGGTACAGCGCTTTGTTGGTCATAGTGGGCAATGAGTTTCAAACAAAAAGAAACCACACTTTTATTTGATGAATAACTTACCCAACGAGAAAAGTTAGGAATGGCAATTTCCTTGGTAGTAGTAATGATTTTAAACATCTCCAGCTGGTCCCATGGCAGCAAAGGCTCAGTAGCAATATCAAAAAACTTGAACGGTTCATTTTTACTCAGCTGAATGTAGGCGTTACGGGCTGCTGCACGCAAAGACGCATTGGTACTGTTGGTAAGTGGTAGTATGGTAACGTCAGATATGGTGATATCCATCTGGGTAAGCTCCACCACCGCTTTTATTTTTCTCTCCCATCTCACAGACTTCATTTTTGCAAATGAGTCTTTATCCAGCCCCATATCTAGGTACAACTTGCGTAGCAAATCACCCACCTCTCCTCTGAAGTTTTTTCGATACTGAATGAGTGTTTCTATTAGTATTTGTCTAACAAAAGGTTTCTTATAGACTTTGTTTCCCAGTGCTTCAGGGTTAAACTCTATTTCTTCGGTAGGTATATCTTTACCCAAACTGTCATTGAGCAAAACCTGCTCAGTTATCAGGTCTTCAATTACTGGATTGATGAATGCTACTCGTTTTTCGTGTACATAACTTTTATATCGCTTGTACATAATAGCACCATAGGCAATAATAGTAGCAGCAATGGCTATTACTATAAATGCAAGTGCTATTTCTATAAATAATGGTAGCAGGCTGAATTGCTCATATGCCTGAAAAAGTAATTCTACCAGATCGTTCCACATGAGTTACTCCTTATTTTTTCTTAGTTACTAACTTAACATTACCACTCCTGTTTGCCAGCAACTTACGAATACGAATCATTAATTCACCTGCCATAATAGGTTTCTTCAGGTAGTCATCTGCTCCCAGCCTGAATGCCTCTGTAATAGTCTCTTCATTACCTACAGAGGAGCATACTATAATGCCTACATTTCGCTTTTCGTTATTGCTGCGAATACGGCTAACAACTTCCAGTCCGTTGGCATAAGGCATCATCAAGTCTGTCATCACTATATCATACTGCTCATTATCTAGCTTTTCAAATGCCTCTTTACCGTCTTTGGCTGTTATTACTTCATGCCCATCTTTTCTAAGGATGTTCCTGATAGCTTTAAGCATTATATCGTCATCCTCTATTACTAAAATGTTTGACATAGTTT
>JBIKKS010000055.1:0-8488 GCA_044360235.1 Flavipsychrobacter sp.
CAAGGAATAACAATTCGAAAAAGTAATGATTGCCTAATAGCATTTTACTGCATAATACATAATGCAGTTTTACTTCACAATGATGAAGATTTTAACAAAATAGCCCAATATTCAACCCTCAGGATCTGGCAACATGTTTAATACAGTAATATCTTTTTTCCAGTTGTTCCTTCGGGTCAACTGTAACTGCCAATAAAAATCGTTCTCCCGAGCGCCTTCATTTTCTAGCAGCTTAATCGTTTCCTCCGCCATTGTTGTTCCCCACCATAGGACAGCAACTGATTAGATAACAATTAGTACAATCGCCGCACTCACTTGCAATAAATCCACATCTCAAATTGTGGATATCTTAATCGCTGCCACTCCTGTTTTGGCGTAAGTTGGCGCACTTTTTGTGGCATCAGTAGAGCATAGTCTATTTACGCATTACCCTATAAACCCCACTATCATTATGTCAGTATCCAATTTCACAAAGCATTACCTCAATCATTGCCACAGCACCCACACTCCCCAGTGTGTGCCATTCCTCACCACAAAAATTACCGGCAAAAGCATGCAACCGGTAAATAAGAATACTAATGATAATCAATGAGTTACATCAAAAAATACAAAAAAAACCGGCAAAAAACCGGCAAAACAGGAAATAGAAAATAAACCAAATATGACCTTGAAACCTCAATACCCATACAACCCATATCCTGAACATCAAATCAATCAGATGAATAAATGGTTCAGACAACCCCAATACCGAAAAATGCCTACATACCTTTCAGTAGCCATAGCTTTACGCGAAGGCTATCGGAAAAGTGAATAGCATTGATAATCAATGAGTTACAGCCAAAAACACAAAAAAAACCGGCAACAAACCGGCAAAACAAGAAATGGACAATAAACCCAATATGAACCCGACGAAACTACCTACAAAATTAAATGAAAACTGAACATGGTCGCCACAATACCGACCAGCAAATGCACACAAACCTTTTAGTAGCCATAGCTTTTCAGCGACGGCTACTGCAAAAGTGAATACCATTGATAATCAACCACTTATCCATCAAAACCCACGAAACAACCGGCAAATAACCGGCAAACCAGTACCCCAAAAAATCTAAAACCATAAATATGTTAACCCCTATCACTTCATTGCCTCTTTCTCCTTTTGCAGCGCAAAGAGTTCATCACGCAGGCGTGCAGCCTCCATAAAGTCAAGGTCTTTAGCAGCCTTTTCCATAGCTTTTTTCGTTT
Organism: Flavipsychrobacter sp.; assembly: GCA_044360235.1. Classification (GTDB taxonomy): domain Bacteria; phylum Bacteroidota; class Bacteroidia; order Chitinophagales; family Chitinophagaceae; genus Nemorincola. The sequence continues at coordinate 1,246 of JBIKKS010000055.1, forward strand.
GTGTCAGCAGTTTTTCTACCTGTGCTATGGTGCGGTAAGCTACAGCAGGCTCTGCAGCCAGGGGTAGGGTAGCACCATCTGGCACCGCATAGGGGCTATTTTCGTTATAGCCTTTTATCTCCAGCACAGACCCCTGCAGCATAATGTCCTCTATCGATTTAATAATCGTTTTAGGTACTATGCCATTTGCAGTGTTGTGGCGTATCTGCTTCTCTCTGCGGCGGTCGGTTTCGTCAATGGTGCGGCGCATGCTGTCCGTCATTTTTTCGGCATAAAATATCACCAGTCCGTTTACATTTCGGGCTGCCCTACCAGCTATCTGGGTCAGCGAGCGTTCATCTCTCAAGAAGCCCTCTTTGTCGGCATCTAGTATCGCTACCAGCGATACCTCAGGCAGGTCTAGCCCCTCACGCAGTAGGTTAACACCTACCAGCACATCTATTACCCCCAGGCGCAGCTCGCGCAGTATTTCCACCCGCTCTAGCGTATCTACCTCTGAGTGTATATATTTAGATTTAATATTTATGCGTTTTAGGTACTTATCCATTTCTTCTGCCATGCGTTTGGTGAGGGTAGTTACCAGCACCCTGCCACCACTCTTCACCCGCTTGTCTATCTCATCCAGCAGGTCATCTACCTGATTGATGCTGGGGCGCACCTCTATGGGTGGCTCTATGAGCCCAGTGGGGCGCACAATCTGCTCTACAAACACCCCACCACATTTCTCCAGTTCATACTTGCCTGGCGTAGCACTCACAAACACCACCTGCGATACGAGACTCTCAAACTCATAAAAGTTGAGCGGCCTATTATCCAGCGCTGATGGCAACCTAAACCCATAGTCTACCAGGTTCATCTTTCTGGACCTATCGCCACCATACATACCACTTATCTGGGGTATGGTCACATGGCTTTCGTCTATCACCAGCAGGTAGTCGTCCGGGAAGTAGTCGAGCAGGCAGAAGGGGCGTGTACCCGGTTTGCGCCTATCCAGAAACCGCGAGTAGTTTTCTATGCCGCTACAGTAGCCTAGCTCCTGTATCATCTCCAGGTCATAGCTCACTCGCTCCTTTATGCGCTGCGCCTCTATGTGCTTGCCTATGCTCTTAAAGTAGGTCTCCTGACCGGTCATCTCGTCCTGTATTTCCCGCATTATCTGCCCCATTTGGCCGCTAGGTGCCACATATAGGTTGGCAGGGAAAATAGCCGCATTATCCAGCACGCTTATTCGCTTAGCAGTATCTATCTCAAAGCTCTCTATCTCCTCTATTTCATCGCCAAAGAAGGTAATGCGGTAGCCATAATCTACATAGGGTAGGTTGATGTCTACGGTGTCGCCGTTGACCCTAAATGTGCCCCTGGCAAACTCACCCTGACTTCTGTTGTAGAGCGCACTCACCAGTCGGTGAAGGAAGTGATTTCGCCCTATATTATCACCCTTCTTGAAGCGGATGATACCAGCAGCATAGTCGGTAGGATTACCAATACCGTATATGCACGACACCGATGCCACTACTATGATGTCTGTACGCCCACTCAGCAAGCTTGTAGTGGCCCTGAGCCTCAGTTTCTCCAGTTCTTCGTTGATAGACAGGTCTTTTTCTATGTAGGTATTAGATACGGGCAGGTAAGCCTCAGGCTGGTAGTAATCGTAGTAAGATACGAAGTACTCCACCGCATTGTCTGGGAAGAAGTTGCGTAGCTCACCATATAGCTGCGCCACCAGTGTTTTGTTGTGGGTAAGTACCAGTGTTGGGCGCTGTGTTTGCTGCACCACATTGGCCATGGTAAAGGTCTTACCCGAGCCTGTAACTCCCAGTAGTGTTTGGTATCGTTCTCCCTCATTTACGCCATCTACCAGTTGGCGAATGGCTTCGGGCTGGTCGCCTGCCGGCTGGTAGGGGCTGTTTATCTTGAATTCCATAGCTGCTAAGTGGTCTACCCAAAATTAGCAAGTAAATTCCAGCTATGGCATACCTATTTTACACATCACAGCCCTCATAATGGGTGCTTTACTATTATCAATACCCTAGTCAAGCACCTATAAGTAGGGAGCGCATAGATATAGACCCCATATCAAAACGGTCATTGAAATAGGTGATTTTTTCGTTTTTCTGTTGCAACCCGAGTATGTAGAACAGAGGCAACAGGTGGTCGTAAGTGGGGTGTGCCATACGGGCAGTACTACCCAGTAGCTGCTGATAATTCATTATAGATGCATGGTCTCCTTTATCTATCCACTCTGTAAATTTGGTGTCAAATTCCTTTGCCCAGTCGAATACTTTATTACTAGTGCCGCTAAAGTCTAGCATACCCAGGTTGTGTACTATATTGCCACTGCCTATTATGAGCACACCTTTATCGCGTAGTTTGTTTAGCTCTTGGCCTATCTGGTAGTGGTAAGCAGGTGGCTGATCGTAATCTAAACTGAGCTGAAAAACAGGGATGTCGGCAGCAGGGTACATAGGCAGCAGCACACTCCAAGTGCCGTGGTCTAGCCCCCAGCTATCGTCGGAGTGAATGTGGCTATGGCTTACCATTTTCATGGTTAGCGCAGCATATTCGGGCGAGCCGGGTGCGGGGTATTGCTGATCGAACAGTTTTTTAGGGAAACCACCAAAGTCGTGGATGGTGCGGGGGCGAGCCATACCTGTGACCTTAGTACCCTTTGTGAGCCAGTGTGCAGATATAGACAGTATGGCACTGGGACGGGGTAGTTTTTTGCCCATGTCGTGCCAGCTTTTGCTGTATATGTTGTCTTCTATGGCATTCATAGGGCTGCCATGACCCACAAACATAGCGGGCATACGCTGAGCTGCCGGCAACTCTGCGCCCAGACGGGCTAGTGCTGATAATGTAGACATACCTGTGATTTGTGCTATGGCCAGTAGACCACCAGCTTTGAGTAATGAGCGCCTTTGCATGCGGCAGTGTTTGAGAATGATATGATAGCTGAATGCTAGCACAAAGATACATGTATGTACATGTAAAGTGCAAAATTAGCTATGTTAAAAATAGTTATTCCTGCAGTGAGTAGTATATCAGTAACTGATAAAACAAAGAATAGTGTCTGTAAAAGCTTAATTTTAGGGGTTGTAGTCTATGTGTAAAAAGCAAATTATTATACTGCTTCTGTTGTGCGCCTTCAGTACTGATGCGAGTGCACAGCGTAACCGTGATAGACGCCGCTGGGAGGCTACTGAGAATGGGCTAGTATATAAGGTGCTGCAATGCCTGCAACACAGAGACACTGCTGCTTATTTCGATTTGTTTCCGCCATTTGATACGCTGTGGAGTATGGTGAACCGTAATACGGACAACAGCCCTGAGGCGCAACGGGAACTAAATAACCTGAAACAGCACCCACAGATACTGGTGGAATTTGACCCGCTATACAACCGTAGCATAATAGATGGATTTGCACATGTGCTGGGCAAGGGCGACGACTCGGGGGTGCAGTGGAGTAGTGTGGTAATGGCGCGCTATGAGCTGCATATGCAAGAGCCCAAACAGAGTATGATGGGGTATGGCCGTATAGTGCCAGAGCGATTTGCAGGTTATTTGTTTGTACAAGATGAGTTTAATAGGGTAACCTATTGTATACGTATAGCTGAGATACAAAAAATAAAGGGACAGTTTTTTGGGGGGCAATTACTCAATGTGCTGCAAGCTAAAAATGTAGATGAGTTTGTGCGCAAGGAGGAGATAGAACAAGACTACCTGCAATGGCTGGCTGCCAACCCTGACACTACTACTGCCATAGCCACCAAAGACTCGACAGATGTAGCAGATACTGCGGCTGGCGACAACCCACTGCTGATGCGCCGTGATGAAGGGCCCGAAGAAGATGCTGAGCGCAGAGAGGAGGTTGTAGACCGACGCTACTACGAGGGCATGATGGACAATGAGATACCCATAAAGATGTATATACGCTACATGCGAGTGTTGCCTGGTAAACCACAGCAGTATGATGGGCTGTATAAACTAGGTGACTCTAAAAAATACTTGAAACTAGAAATAACCATAACGCCAGAAGGTAAGTGGGTGATAGAGGACGAGTCGGCGGTGGGGGTGATGGAGCTGGTGCTGAAGGGGCGTAACTATGTGGGGGGGTGGAGTAATGCTGATGAAAACGGATTTGATGTGGTGATGAGCCAAACGGGAACCCCCAAAGGCAAGATAGAAATACTGGATAAAATACTGGATAGGGGTGCCAACCCTAGGGTAGACGAAAGTATGTTTGATGAAGATGATGATGGCGGTAGGGTGAAAAAGCGCAAAAGAAATAATAAGGAAGAAGTAGAAAAAGATAAAAAGCAAGATAAACCAGCAGAAAAAGAACCAGCCAAAGAAAGCGAAAAACCAGCCGAAAAAGCCAACAATGATGAAGGTGACAGTGGCAAAAAGAAACGCAAAAAAACAAAAGACAAAGAAAACAAGGAAGCCGATGGTACACAGCAGAAGTGAGTGCGAAATTCCTGAAAAAGTATACTTTTTGCCATAAACCCACTAAATGTTTCTTTCCCGAAAATAAATTTGCTTAGATTTGATTCTTATTTCTAAAAAATAGCTCCAAGTTATGAAGTCATTTTTACTCACCGCAGCCATGTTAGTGGCATTTGCGGGCGGGATGTTTGCACAAAATCTGCCCCCAGAATTTAACTGGGAGGTAGGTGTAAATGGCGGCTACAGTGTAATAACTAGACCTGTTGGTCCGCCGGCAGTGTATAGCGGTACCCGTACCAATATTGTGAAAGATTTCTCGCTGCGTGCTAGCTATTACTTTAACTGGCGCTGGATGATGTCTTTGGATATTGGTACCAGACGTTGGGAGTCCTTTGGGCAGTGGGATCTGGAAGGAAAATTTGGCAAAAAGCTAAAACCAGTTGATGTAAATTTCTTGTTGGCAGATCAGGCGATAACACAGTCTGTACAGTTAAACCATGTAATACCTTTCTACACTCAGTTTCGCGAATTCAATCGTGCCAATCTTTACTTTGGTGTAATGGCGGGGCTGATAAATACAATAAATGATGGTTCACGCTCTTATGAAAAATATAATGATGGTGTAGATTCTGGTTATACTTATGTGTCTGGTTATCATTACAGTGCAGGCAGAGGGTATAGTTTGGGATTGCAGACCGGATTCATATATTACATAGTGCCCCGCCTTGGTGTAACAGCTGAACTGGCAATGCGCTACGTAGACGTAAAAACCTTTGATCAGAATTTTGCGGCAGTTAACAACAGATTTCATTTACTACACTTTCCGCAAACGGTAGGTGTGCGCTGGCGTTTTTAAGTTTTTTCGACTATACATATTTAAGTCCCCGAAATCTAGTGGTTTTGGGGATTTTTTTGTGGGTTATAGGGTAGTGCTATTATGAATATACGTTGCCCATTGAAGCAACCAAAAGTGGGCTTGGTATTTTGTCTTCCATTTGAATTTTTCTGTTATAATGTATGCACAATAGTTATCCACCATTTGTTATTTCTTTTAGTTGCTTTATCTAGGCATACAGTTTATCTTTGTAAGGTTAAGAAATTGGATTACATATTTTATTTATACAATAATACGTAACAAACACTGACTATTGCCTAGAGCCTCTATGTTACTCAGGCACGGATTATTATTCTCAGCTGCAAAAAATAACCACAACATAAATGGAACAGGAACAGGAAAAAGAAATATTGCGGAATCCCGCCGATTATGATGCCGGGAGTATACAGGTATTAGAAGGGCTAGAAGCAGTACGTAAGCGTCCTGCTATGTACATAGGCGATATAGGCGTAAAGGGTTTGCATCACCTTGTATATGAGGTGGTAGATAACTCTATAGATGAGGCACTGGCTGGTCATTGCAAAAATATTAATGTTACTATTCACCCCAATAATTCTGTAAGCGTACAGGATGATGGACGCGGTATACCTACGGGCATGCATGCCAAAGAAGGTAGGTCTGCACTGGAAGTAGTAATGACGGTACTGCATGCGGGTGGTAAGTTTGACAAGGACAGTTACAAGGTATCTGGAGGTTTGCATGGTGTGGGTGTAAGTTGTGTGAATGCACTTAGTAGCCATCTGCATGTGACTGTAAAACGTGAAGGCAAAACCTTTGAACAAGAATACTCAAAAGGAGCACCACTGTACCCTGTAAGAGAAACGGGTGTGCCGTCATCAGAAACTGGTACAAGAGTGCAGTTTCAGCCAGACGATACTATATTCAAAGACACTGTATACAACCGTGAGATACTTGCGGGTAGACTACGTGAGTTGAGCTACCTTAACAAAGGAATACGCATTATACTCAATGACGAACGTGAGCTTACAGAAGAAGGTCAGCTACTAACAGAAACCTTTTATAGCGAAGGTGGCATAGTAGAATTTGTGCAGATGCTGGATGCTAAAGGCAAACGTGATCCGTTACTGCCTTTCCCAATATTTGTAGAGGCGCATGACAAAGAGTCGAATGTAGCTGTAGATGTTGCGTTGTCTTACAACACCTCTTACAATGAGCACATTTTCTCTTACGTTAACAACATCAATACGATAGAAGGTGGTACGCACGTTGCGGGTTTTCGTAGGGCTATCACACGTGTGTTCAAATCTTATGGCGATAAAAATAAGTTGTTTGAGCGTGCAAAGGTGGATATAACAGGTGATGACTTCCGCGAGGGACTAAGTGCTATTATATCTGTAAAGGTGCCAGAGCCACAGTTTGAGGGACAGACCAAAACGAAGCTAGGTAACAACGATGTGATGGGTGTGGTAGATGTATGTGTGAGCCGCACACTGGAGGCATACCTTGAGGAGCACCCCAAGGAAGCTAAAATGATCATAGACAAGGTGATTATAGCGGCACAAGCACGTGCAGCAGCACGTAAAGCCCGTGAAATGGTGCAACGTAAAAGTGTGCTAACGGGTGGTGGTATGCCGGGCAAACTGGCTGACTGCTCTGAACGTGACCCTGCTAAATGTGAACTATATCTGGTAGAGGGAGACTCGGCTGGTGGTACTGCCAAACAAGGCCGTGACCGTAGCTATCAGGCTATATTGCCACTGAGAGGTAAGATACTAAACGTAGAAAAAGCACAGGAGTATAAGATATACGAAAACGAGGAGATAAAAAATATGTTTACGGCACTAGGTGTAAGCATAGGCACTCCAGAAGATCCTAAACAGCTGAACCTCACTAAGCTGCGTTACCACAAAATCATCATCATGACCGATGCCGATGTGGATG
>JBIKKS010000056.1:0-8410 GCA_044360235.1 Flavipsychrobacter sp.
TGCCGACTACAAGACTTTCCGCAATCTTGCTATAGCCAAAGATGCTATGTACAAAGGGGGCAATGCACCTTGTGTGCTCAATGCCGCCAACGAAATAATGGTACATGCCTTTTTGCAGAATAAAGTAGGCTTTCTGGAAATGAGCGATATGATAGAAAAAACAATGGAAAGTGTACCATTCATAGAGCACCCCACACTTGCCGACTACCTAAGCACAGATACCGAAGCACGTGAATATGCCGCTGAATTTGTGAAAAAAAGTCAGCTATCTATGTATTAGTACCTTGGGGGTAATACCTCTTCATAATCTTTGAATAAGAAAAAAAACTTTTTAACTCCCGATTTTTTTAAAAATGCATTTAGATACGCTCTTATTGATGTCTGGCACCGCCGTCAAGGTGCTGCAATTGTTTGTTGCATTGTCATTGCTCATAGTACTACACGAGTTTGGTCACTTTTTCTTTGCTCGTTTATTCAAAACCAGAGTAGAGAAATTTTATCTGTTTTTCGATTTTCTATTTCCATTCTCAGGTCTCCTCAATTTTTCTTTGTTCAAAAAGAAGTCTGGTGATACAGAGTATGGTATAGGTTGGTTCCCGCTGGGTGGCTATGTCAAGATAGCAGGTATGGTAGATGAAAGCATGGACAAAGAGCAAATGGCGCTACCCCCTCAGCCATGGGAGTATCGTAGCAAAAAGCCCTACCAGCGTTTGTTTATCATGTTGGGTGGTATTATAGTAAACATACTAGTGGCAGTGCTCATATACATCGCAGTGTTCAGCATATACGGAGAAGAATACCTCCCTGTCAAAAACGCTACCTACGGCATCATGGTAGACAGCACTGCAAAAGCTATGGGCTTGCAAAATGGCGATAAAATACTATCTATTGACGGCAAAGAAGTTACAAGATTCGACAAGATAGTATCGTCTATGATACTAGATGAAGGCAAAGTAATACAGGTAGACCGTAATGGCAGCAAAATAGATGTGCCTGTTAAAGAAGGAGTAGTGAGGTCAATATTGACTAAATCAAAAGGCTCGTTTATATCAGCACGTGTGCCGATAGTAGTAGAAGATGTAATGAAAAAGACCCCTGCCGAAACAATGGGTCTGAAAAAAGGCGACAGCATAATAGCCGTAAATGGCATAGCAGCTCCCTTCTTCGACCAGTACGATAGCATAAAACGCACCCTCGCAGGGCAGCCTATAGCACTTACTGTAGTGCGCAACAACCAGCAAATGGAACTAAAAGGTGTATTGCCTGCCGATAAGATTTTGGGCTTCCGTCCATTATCTGATATGGGGCATTATTTCAAGTTCGAAGAAATAAAGTATGGTCCGCTTCAGGCTGTAGGCAAGGGTATATCTTTTACTGCCGATCAGTTTGGCAACTACGTTCGCCAGTTCAAGCTAATTTTCACTTCTAAAGAGGTGAAAGTAAATGAGAGCATGGGAGGCATCATCAGTTTTGGCAAAATATTCCCTGCCGAGTTTGATATGCAGAAGTTCTTGATGCTCACCGCATTTGTCTCTATCATTTTGGCTTTTATGAATCTGCTACCCATACCGGGTCTCGATGGTGGTTATGTAGTATTTCTGTTGTGGGAAATGATAACCGGCAAACCTGCTAATGAAAAAATAATGGAAAAAGCTACTACAGTAGGTTTGGTGTTACTTTTGGCAGCCATGGTTTACTTCAATGGTCTAGATATTTTCAGGCTATTCAAATAAAATAATCAGTGCAATCTTATGATACCTAAGAAGCCTGTAGCGTCCGCTACAGGCTTCTTAGATTTTATACAGAATGAGAACTATCGATAATCTACCAGCACAAAAACTAACTCTTGGCAAATGCCAAGATGTATACAACGGGCAGATGTCTGACACAAGCCCTACATTTGTGGAAACTGTATAGTAAATGTACAGTGATTAAGATATGGCCAAAATAAAATCAGCTTTTTTCTGTCAGCAGTGCGGTTATGAAACACCCAAGTGGACGGGCAAATGCCCATCCTGTGGGTCTTGGAATTCGTTTGTGGAAGAGGTAGTGCAGCGCGACGAAAAAACAAAACCCGATGCACTCAACTGGGACGATGGCGAAAGCAAGGAAAAAAGAAAGGCACACAAACTAGACGAGGTAGTGCAGGTGCAGCAAGCGCGCATGATGGCACCAGATACCGAGCTGAATCGGGTGCTGGGTGGTGGCATGGTACCCGGCTCTGTAATACTGGTAGCTGGCGACCCAGGCATAGGTAAAAGCACCCTATTCCTACAGTGTGCCCTTCAGTGGAATACCATCACAATCCTATACGTGTCGGGCGAGGAAAGTGCCCAGCAAATAAAACTAAGAGCAGACAGAATAGGTATCAAAAACAACAACCTTTACCTGCTTACCGCTACAGACACGGCTACACTGTTCAACGAGGTAAAAAAAGTAAGACCACAGCTACTGATAATAGACTCTATCCAAACCCTCGAATCTCCATATGTGGAATCGGCGGCGGGTAGTGTGTCGCAGGTGCGCGAGTGCGCAGCAGAGTTGCAGCGTTTTGCCAAGTCTACCAATATCCCTGTTTGCATCATTGGTCACATCACCAAAGATGGTGCCATAGCCGGCCCCAAAGTGCTAGAGCATATGGTAGACACAGTATTGCAGTTCGAGGGCGATCGTCACTACGCTTATCGCATACTCAGAACACTGAAAAATCGCTTTGGTTCTACTGCCGAGCTAGGTATATACGAAATGGTAGCACAGGGCATGAGGGCAGTAACTAATCCGTCCGAAATACTCCTGTCGCAGCACGACGAGCCACTGAGTGGCATAGCCATAGCTGCTACTATGGAGGCTTCTCGCCCCCTCATGATCGAGGTGCAGGCATTAGTCACTCAGGCTGTCTATGGTACACCTCAGCGCACTGTGAGCGGGTTCGACCTTCGTCGATTACAGTTATTACTAGCCGTACTCGAGAAAAGGGGAGGATTCCACTTTGGTGCCAAAGATGTATTCGTAAATATAGCCGGTGGGCTCAAAATAGAAGACCCCTCTATAGAGCTCGCTGTGGTGTGTGCATTGCTTTCTTCTTACGAAGACAAGACTCTGCCATCCAATATTTGCCTGGTAGGCGAGATAGGCCTCAGTGGCGAAATTCGTGCCATTAACCGCATAGACCAACGCATAGCCGAGGCAGATAAACTAGGAATGGACGTAATATTTATACCCAAGGCAAACGCCAAAGGACTAGACACTAAAAACTACAAGATTCAGATAAAGACAGTCAACAAAGTTGAAGATGTGTACAAGATGCTGTTTTAATTATTGATGCAGCAACGGTACACTATTCCTTCACCAATGTTGTGCGTAGTGTACGACCACTTTCTGTTTGTAAAGAACATTGATAGATACCAGTTGCCAAATGAGCTAAAGAGAGAGTAGCACTGCCATTCACCGATTGTATATGAACCAACACACCCAGTACATTGTATACACGCACAGTGCAGTCGCCATAGGAAGGTGCGGTTATGTTTATGTTGTTAACAAATGGATTCGGGTGTGCCCATATTTTACTTGTTTCCGTTGTATTACTAAGGTTGGCTGTACTACATAGAGTACAGTTTTTCTGGTGAGTCACATCTGTAGCTGCCGCCAGTGTCGCATCAAACAGACTGCCCGAAGTACAGTCGTTTTTCAGGCGGCTATTCAGCCATGGTATCAGGTATCTGTTGATGATAGTATGTTGTGTAGTGCGGTCTATCGTGGGTGTCGGGGTGCAAGACGATTCACCAAACGAACAAGCCGTATTTGTTTCTGCCATCAGGCAATGGCTACCTCCAGTTATACTGATGTAGTGCTTGCAGGTAGCGGGTGTAGCATCATACATAGGTAGTTGATTGGTTGCTGGGGGTGTCACACAGTCATTTTGTCCAGCTATTACCAGTGTATTAGCATTGATGGCTGCCGCTGCTGCTATTGCCGATGGTGTTGTTTCGGCAGGTGCCAGAGTAGCTATGGCTTTAATGCGGGTATTGGCTGCAGCAGCTAGGTGTGCAGCGCCTCCACCCATGCTATGCCCCATTACGCACGTCATGGTGTCTACCTTATTATACAGTATCGATGTTGTTGTGTTACCCAGCTCCGCCAGTTCTTCGAGCACAAACGACAAGTCTTTACCAAAAGCATCGTGGCTAGGCGAAAACGTACCTTCTGTTTTGGGGAATATTATAATGTATCCTACTGGCACTACTGCCTCCCATATATTTTGGTAAGCACTCCATGCCATCACGAACCCATGTCCAAAGGCTATTGTAGGCACTTTCCCTGTTATGCTCGCAGCAAATGCCGTATTATCCCCTGCTACATCGGCAGGATAATAGATTTCCACCGGCACAGATCGGTTGCTTCGTGCCGAATCTATAAATGTTGCAGTGATATGTCCTATCTGGTAAGGTTGTGCAGCAACGCTGATTACCATTACTAGCAGCAATAAAACCAAGTATATATGTCTCATAAGCATCAATAAAGTGGCGTAAAAGTAATAATTATGTTTAACATTTCATCAATAATCTTAAACAAATTGTGTAATGTTTGCCTTACTAAAGGTATTCGTTATACATACTTCAATGTTTACAATGTGGGTAGTAGTCCAATACCCACTACCTTTGTGCCATGTCATTTTTCAAGAGTGTAAGACCATTCATAGTAGCGGGGCCGTGCAGTGCAGAAACCAGAGAACAGGTGTTGACTACAGCCGCTGCCCTTGCTGGCATGAATGTGCAACTAATGCGAGCTGGTGTTTGGAAACCCCGTACCAAGCCCGGCTCGTTTGAAGGGAACGGAGTACCAGCGCTCGAGTGGCTACAAGAAGCTAAAAATACTTATGGGCTCCCAGTAGCTGTAGAAGTTGCGGAGACTACCCATGTAGAGCAAGCACTGCAACATGGCATAGATGTATTGTGGATAGGTGCGCGCACCACTGTCAATCCCTTTCAGGTGCAGCGACTAGCAGACGCGCTCAAAGGGGTGAACATCCCCGTAATGGTGAAAAACCCCGTTAATCCCGATGTAGACCTGTGGGAGGGTGCTATAGAGCGAATGATGAAAGCAGGCATCACAGATGTGGCTGCCATACACAGGGGTTTTTCGGGTTACTCTACGGCCGGCGGCTATCGCAATCAGCCCAACTGGCCTATACCTATAGAGCTAAAAAGACGCAAGCCTGAGTTATGTATCATTTGCGACCCCAGCCACATTACTGGCAACAGAAACCGCATTGCCGAGCTATCGCAAAAGGCACTAGACATGCACCTGGATGGGCTGATGATAGAAACACACCCCAACCCTGATGCTGCTTGGAGCGATGCCGCACAACAGGTCACACCAGCGCAACTGAAAACTATACTAGCAGAACTGGTAATAAGAGAAGAACATACGCACTGCATGAATGGTCAGGAGCAACTAGAGCACCTCCGCCAAACCATGGATAGCATGGATGCAGAGATAGTAGACCTTATAGCCCGCAGAATGGAGCTGAGTGGAAAAATAGGTGCCGTGAAACTGGCTAACAATATGACCGTTTACCAGCCAGCCAGATGGCGCGAAATAGTAGCCACTCGTGGCGAAAGAGGGTTGATGCAGGGCCTCACCAAGGAATTTGTAGTCAGTGTCTACGAAAAAATTCACCAAGAAAGTATCAGAATCCAACTGGGTGATACTACTGCCGAACAAACAGATACTCAGGAGGAAGCAACAACTAAAGAGTAAGTCTAAGTGGCGGCTGGAGAAAGATAATACCGCAAAGTACTACACACTGCAACACTGCAGACGCAGAAAAGAACAGGCTAAGTGGTGAAGTTTATTTATTCATCTTTCCTTACTAAATTTACCATTCCTAAAGCATAAGTATTGGCACTAAAACAACATCTGGACGACAAAGTACGTTTCGACCAGCAGGTAGACAATTCGTTGTCCTATGTATTACCATTTATAGAGCAAACTAAACCCATTACAGCAGGTACCACTGTGTTTGAGGTAGGTACTGCCGAGGGTGGTGTATTGTTGCCTTTTGCCAATAAAGGCTGCAAATGCGTAGGGGTAGACCTCGCACCTGAGCGCATAGAATTTGCAAAAGGTTTTCTGGAAAAAGAAGTAAAAGAAGGAGAGATAGAACTCCTGTGCCAAAACATTTATGATGCTGATTTCCTCTCTCGGTTCAAAGGTCAGTTCGATATCATCATCCTGAAAGATGTGATCGAGCATGTACCTAATCAAGAGGAGTTTGTGCCCTACCTCAAAAATTTCCTAAAACCCGGAGGACAAATATTTTTCGGTTTCCCACCATGGTACATGCCCTTTGGTGGGCACCAGCAGGTGTGTCGCAAGAAGTGGGCAAGTGTATTGCCTTGGTACCACATTTTGCCAAGGTTCGCCTACAAGGGTATGCTCAAAATGGCAGGTGAGCACGATGTAGTGATAACAGAGCTTATGGAAATAAAAGACACCCAAATAACCATTGAGCGATTTGAAAAAATAGTAAAAGCCAGCGGACTAAAAGTACTGCACAAACAACACTACCTCATCAATCCCATTTACAAATACAAATTCGGACTACAACCCCGCAAGCAGTTTTCTCTTATCTCTGCCATACCATTTGTCCGCAATTTCATTACTACTTGTGTGTATTATACGGTAGGGTGATAGGCGTATACTAGGGTAAGTTCTTTTCTCCCCCTACACTGCACACCATATATCCCAGCTTGCTTCAGCTTGTAGTTGCAGCATCTCAAAACCGTTTTTGGTAGTAGCACCATGTGCCTTTCCGTGTACCAAAAAACGTGTCTCCTCAGGATTGTATATCAGGTCATACAGCAGATGTTGTGCGCCGAGGCTATTGTAGGGCAGTGCTGGTGCATTATCTATCAGCGGATACATACCCATAGGTGTGGTGTTGATAATGAGTTTATGGGCATCTATTAGGGCAGGTGTCACATCGCTATAGGCTATTGCACCCTGTGCATTACTTGCCGATACCTTGGTGTAGGGTATACCCAACTGCTGCAATACGTAAGCCACCGCGCGCGACGAGCCACCAGTACCCAGTATCAGTGCCTGTGTGTGATGGGCGGTCAGCAGCGGTATCAGGCTTTGTTCAAATCCTATGGCGTCTGTATTGTAGCCAGTAATTAGTTCTTCTTTTATACTGATGCAGTTTACCGCACCTATTGTAGCTGCAGAGTCGTCTATAATATGCAGGTAGGTTAGTATTGCTTCTTTGTGTGGCAGAGTTACATTAAGCCCTGTAAGTTGCGGATTTGCTGCTATAAGTGCAGGCAGATCGGTAATGTGAGGCAATGGAAACGCATCATAAGTAGCAGCAACATGCAGTGAGGCAAATTTTTTCCGAAAGTAAGCCGGAGAAAAAGAATGGGCGAGTGGGTAACCTATTATTCCGTAGTGCACTTGATTCCTGGTTGTATGGTTCGTCCAAAATACTGGTAGTGCCATCCGGTAGAATGGCAAGCAAAAATGCGAAATTAGCAGCAATAAAAGTGTAATAATTATCCCCAATACCTCACCTATTTTGCAGGGTTGGTATTAAGTTATTGTGTTTGCTATTGGTGTGTTAATGCGGTAGTTGTGTATACTTTGGTTATTTACAATTTTCGGGTGCCACATACACCTTCTTCCCTGCTGCATTGATATAGTAGCACCCACCTCTAGGCCCCGACAGATACTCGCGGGGTTTGGGTGGTGGTGGCAATGGCAGCGGATTACCCCCCTGATACTTAGGGGCTATATATTTTCTGGCATTAGAGTACGCTATACCTTTATCTACAGTTCTGTAGCTGCTAGTGCCATATCTCTGCTCGTAGTAGTCAAATCTCTTAACTGGCACCCGGGTTGCATTCACACTCAGCGTAGTATCTGCACCCTTCACCGTTACTAATGCACGAGACTTCACCAAGTAGCGCTTGGGCACCCATCCATTCAGATTCACCACCTTATACTGATGTTCGGGCAGGTAGAGGGGTATAGATATATGGCACATCGTTTTCAGAAAAGACTTGTCTATATATTTTACCGAAAGGACAGTATCTACTGTCACTTCACAGCCTGCATGTGCTATACCACACACATTATAGTCGGGCAGATGGTTATCTCTTATTACTAGATTCGGTGCATTCACATACCGCACATCTTGCCCTGTAGCTACAGCAGCAACAAAACACAGCAACAATAACAACAGTCTGGGCATCACACTGTGAAATTAAGGTTTTAAGATAATTGTGCCATCGCAGCTCAAATTTAAGATAGGGGGTGCAATCATATTGCTACTCTCCCATCACGTACGCGCCCATGGTTCCGGTATGGTGCAATGCTATATTTTTCTCCCTACAAATTTCCGCTAACGCCT
>JBIKKS010000057.1:0-8405 GCA_044360235.1 Flavipsychrobacter sp.
ACCACAAAGTAAATGCTATCAGACACAGTTTATCTGCTTCTAGTATATCACTGAAACTGCAAAACAAAAAACTTACAGTAACTTTTTAATCACACAAATTTCTTAATCTATTTTTTATGAAACGTACACTATTCGCTACTGCCGCAATAGCCGGCTTGCTTTTTGCCAACGCTTTAATGGCTCAGGAAAAAACAGAAGAAACCAACAAAAAGAAAAAAGCTCACACCTTAAAAATCTCAAACAACGGGATATGCCTAGAAACAACTGATGGCGATAGCACTGTCACAATAAAAACAAAAGATGGTAAAACCGAAAAAAAAGAAGAAGAAAAGGCTGGTAAATTCAAAACTAGCTTTGCTATGTTTGACATAGGTGTAAACTTGCTGAATGACAACACCAACTACAACGACCCAACCGTAGTAAATTACCTCAATGTACCTACCAACAGCCGAAACGAAAGCTTATTTGACCTGCGTCCGTCTAAGTCAATTAATGTAAATTTCACCCCAATAGGCGTAAAATTTTTAGCAGTAAAAACCAAAAACCAACGCTTGTATATGTCTACTGGACTAGGTATACAGATATATAACTTCAGATTTGAGGAAGATATCAGCTACAAAAAGAATCCAAACGGCATCATATTAGAAGACGCATTGAACTTCAGAAAAAACAAACTTGCTGTAAGCTATGTAAATATTCCACTGATGCTAACTGGCAAAACCAGAATGCACAAAAAAACATGGCTAGTATACGGTGCAGGTGTAACAGCAGGCTACAGAATGACCACCGTAAACAAACAAATATCTAACGAACGTGGCAAAGTAAAAACCCGGGGCAACTTTGACCTTGCCGACTTTAATACTTGCCTCACCGCCGAGTTTGGTGTGGAGGGTGTACTGAGGTTTTTTGCCAGCTATCAAATGAACTCATTATATGATAATGGCATAGACCAACGCCCTATATGTGTAGGACTAAGATTTGGTGGTAACTAATCTATTTTCACTCCATTAGAAATTGCTGTGCAGCCAAAATGGCTGCACTTTTTTTACCTCAAAAACTAGCTAATTACTGTCCTACCTGATCAAATGTTTGTACTATCTTCACACACAAACAAAAAAACATGGCAACAACTAAAATAACCATCAATAGTAACGGCTCTATGCGAATAGAGGGAGATTTTGAGATGGCAGACAAAAACGGAAATATTTATGGCTTGGGCGGCAGAGAGGTCGTATCTTTATGCAGATGCGGATTATCTAAAAACAAACCCTTTTGTGATGGATCGCACAGAGGAAATTTCGAACATGATGCTGTAGCTTTTGAACTACCTCCTAAAAAAGAAGCATAAACCGATTAGCTAATGTAATTATTGGCACTGCTATTATACAGCAGTGCTTTTTTTGTGTTGATAAAAAAAATAATGACGTTTGATTATTCTGACAGCATAAATCATACTTACCAAATGTAATACATTGAATATCAGTTGACCCAACTTGACTTTAGAAATAGCCAAAAAGCAGAAGAGTTAAAATCAATAAATATCGAACGAAAAGAACCACATTTGAAATATCCATTTTAGCTACTTACCCATTCTATAGAGTTATTCACAATTGTGTTAAAAAAAGTTATTGTATTGCTTCTTAACAGACCATGTATTTATGTTAGGTTTGCATTTGGTTTTTAGTCTATCAATTCGTACGTATGTCTCTTGTGGCAAACCCACGCCGGTATGTTATCAGTATTATATTTATCGGGGTTGCAATAATTATGCTTCTCCGGCTATTCTTTTTACAAAATTTTGAGCCTAAATACAAAATACTAGCAAACGACATAGCTATATACAAAAAAGTAGTATACCCCCCCAGAGGTGTGATAATAGATAGAAAAGGACGCACCTTACTATCGAACACACCCATATACGACTTGATGATAACACCCAGAAATGTACCCAAAACACTGGATACAGCTGAGTTTTGTGCGTCACTTAACATTGATAAAGCTACTTACGAATCTATACTGGGTAAAGTACTTGTGAGAAACATAGAGGTAAGGCAAAGCCCTTTTATGGAGCTGCTAAACGAAGAACAAACTGCTCGTTTTCAGGAGAATGCCTATAAATTCCCTGGCTTTGAATTGATAGAAAGAAACATTCGGATATACGAAAAACCCATTGCAGGACTTATGCTGGGTTATATAGGCGAAGTATCGCCCGAAATGCTAAAAAAGCCCCGTTATGCATCTTACCGACAGGGCGACTACACCGGACTCAGTGGACTGGAACTACAATATGAAGAAGTATTGCGCGGGCAACGAGGGGTACACTATCTGGAAAGAGATAAATTCAACCGCCCCAGAGACCCCTATCGTGGCGGGGAACTGGATAGTCAGGAGGTTTCAGGCAAACAACTGGAACTATACCTGGATATGGAGCTGCAAGAATATGCCGAAAAACTAATGGCTAATAAGATAGGTAGCGTAGTAGCAATAGACCCACAAACAGGTGGTATATTAGCTATGGTAAGCAGTCCTACCTACGACCCTAACCTACTAAGAGGCAAGGCACGCTCGCGCAACTATGCCAAATTATACAGAGAAGCCACCAGACCTCTTTTCAATAGAGCCACACAAGCTATGTACCCACCAGGGTCTACCATAAAACCATATACTGGGCTTGTAGCATTAAATGTAGGTGCCATTACCCCCAATTATGGCTACCCATGCCACGGCGGCTACGGAGGCTGTAACCGAAGAATAGCCTGCGAGCATAGCGATGCAGGACATGCCGCTAACTTCCGAGCTGCATTAGCGCACTCTTGCAACTCATATTTCAGTCACATTTTCCGGATGACTGTAGACAATAATGAAGGTAAAACAGTAAAGCAGGGGCTGCAAATGTGGCACGATTACTACACAAGTTTTGCATATGGCAGGAAAACAGGCATCGACATACCCTATGAAGGGAGGGGGCTTGTACCTGACACAAATCTGTACAACAAAATGTACAACAGATCTTGGAATTCCTGCACCATTGTTTTTGTGGGTATGGGGCAGGGCGAACTGTTGCTAACACCCCTACAAATGGCAAATGGCATGTGTATCATAGCCAATAAAGGTTATTACTACACACCACACTTTGTGAAATCGATAGGTAAAAATGAAAAAGACACCCTTCTCAGAAAATATCAAGAAAAACATGTGGTGCTGAACATACCTGACACCACCTTTACGATAGTACAGCAAGCCATGCAAGATGTGGTAGACCATGGTACGGCGGGCGGAGCCAAAATAGAAGGAATAACAGTGTGTGCCAAAACCGGAACTGCAGAAAACAAAGCAGTAGTAAATGGCGAGGTTATAAAAATGCAAAACCACTCTATGTTTGTGGCTTTTGCACCACGCGAAAACCCAAGGATAGCAATAGCAGTAGCAATAGAAAACTCGGGATATGGAGCCACATGGGCAGCACCTATAGCCAGTCTGGTGATGGAGAAGTACCTTAAAGACAGTGTAACATACAAACGAAAAGCCGTAGAGGACAAAATGATGAATGCCAAACTCATAAACAGATATGTGCATACCATAGACTCTGTGATAAGGCTGCGCGACCAAATGATATATGAAGCAAAAGTGGAAAAAAAACGCGTAAAGGACAGTATAAAAGTTGCTGAAAACCTAGCTCTTTACAACAAGTGGATAAACTATAAACTCAAAAACAAAAAAAGGAATTAAACCACATTATGAGTACCATTCGCAAAACATTGTTCAACAGGCTTGATGGCATCGTGCTGCTGCTGTATATAATGCTGGTAACCATTGGTATACTTGCTATATTTTCAGTAGAACATCGTACTACCGATACGTCACTGATAATGATGAACAAAAGCTATATGCGTCAGGTAATATGGCTGGGCTATTCCTTATTTGTAGGGTTTATTATCATACTCACCGACAGTAAGTTCTTTTCATCATTTGCTTTTTTGCTATATACGGTTTGTATTGCAGTACTAATCATTACAATCTTTGCTGGTGTTGATGTAAAAGGTTCCAGATCTTGGCTAGGTGTAGGTAGTTTTCGTTTTCAGCCCGGCGAGGTAGCCAAAATCTTTACTTCTTTAGCATTGGCTAAGTTCATATCACTTAATGAAACGAACTTTAAAAAGCTAAAAAACAGGTTTATTGCCGCAGCAATAGCTCTCACCCCGGCTGTGCTGATACTGCTGCAAAAAGAAACGGGTCTTGCGCTTGTTTACTTCACTTTTTTTCTGGTTATGTATCGCGAGGGGCTGCCTAATGCTATACTGCTTATTGGCTTTGGCGCAATAGCATTGGTGCTTACATCTTTGCTAATAGACAGAACTACACTAGCTATAATTCTTACTTTACTTACAATACTAATTGGGTATCTATCAAGAAGTACACTAAAACGTAAAATAGGAGCAAGAATCATAATAATAAGTGTGTGGCTAGTGGCTATTATTTTTTCGCAAATTGCAGTTCCATTTGTATTCAAAAAAGTACTTCAAAAACATCAGATAG
This sequence comes from Flavipsychrobacter sp., assembly GCA_044360235.1. Taxonomy (GTDB): domain Bacteria; phylum Bacteroidota; class Bacteroidia; order Chitinophagales; family Chitinophagaceae; genus Nemorincola. Next base: position 4,537 of record JBIKKS010000057.1, read on the forward strand.
AGCGTATATACTCCATGATAGGAATAGAAGTACCTAATGAATACAATAAAGCCTTTGCGCCGGGTGACGAGAAAAAAGAAAAAACCAATAGCTCGGAGTATAATGTCCTTCAATCAAAAATAGCAATAGGCTCTGGAGGTATGTTTGGCAAAGGTTACCTGAATGGAACCTCAACCAAAAACCAATTCGTACCTGAGCAAAACACAGATTTTATATTCTGCGCTGTTGGTGAACAGTTTGGATTTGTGGGTAGTGCAGTTTTGATAATCATATACATAAGTTTAATGCTACGTATTATACACCTTGGCGAAAGGCAACGTTCAGATTTCACAAGAATATACGCCTATTGCGTTGCGTGCATTCTGTTTTTTCACTTTGCAGTCAATATCTCTATGACTATTGGGCTTGCACCAGTTATAGGCATTACCCTACCCTTCATAAGCTATGGGGGATCATCATTGCTTTCATTCAGCATACTAATTTTTATCCTAGTAAGACTTGATGCCGATAGGCAAGTATTGATCCGTTAATTCAATACTATCTGCTCCTAATAATACCTACTATTTTTTATCTTATGCCTACAGTTTATCCATTATCAGAGGGTGTTTTCACAATTGGCCACGACAAAGAGTTTGTTCCATTCAATGAAGAAACTGACGAATTAAATGACCGCCCAGTAGGGTCATTGCTTGTAGAAGTACAGCCCTTCCTAGTAGTAACCAACAACGACATCATCATTTTGGATACTGGTCTTGGCTTCAGAAATCAGGAGGGTATTTTGCAAATTCACCACAATCTACGTAAGCATGGATATGAGCCAGCACAAGTTACTAAAGTGCTGCTATCACATTTACACAAAGACCATGCTGGCTGCTTGGTATTTACTGACAATAATGGAATGACACATACTACCTTCCCTAATGCAGATTACTTTATCTACAGAGAAGAAGCCGATTTTGCGCTTAAAAAAGGATTACCTTCTTATTACCCACACGATATAGAACCCCTACTAGCCACCCACCAGGTGCGTTGGCTTGATGGTACTACAGGTACAATAGATGGATACATTACCTACATGCACTCCGGTGGTCACTGCCCTCAGCATATAGTTTACCTTATAGAAGAAGATGGCGAAAAACTATTTTTCGGGGGCGATGAAGCCCCCCAACTGAAACAGTTGAAAATGAAATACGTGGCTAAATACGACTATGATGGCAAAAAAGCAATGCAATTACGAGAACAGTATGCCGAAAGAGGAAGAAACGAAAACTGGAAGTTCATGTTTTATCATGATGTAAAAATGCCTGTTTCCGTACTATAGTTTATTTCCCTTCATGTTTTGCCTCTTTTATACACTTTGCATACTGCTGCATAGTGGCCGAGAAGGCTGTAGGCACAACTACCTCTTGTGTGGCAAGTGTAAATTTGGCAATTTTCTTTGAAGCTACATCATTCAAAGATTCGGCAGGTACTGTATAAAATACATACCTGATAGCCTCTGCTCTATCTTGAGTATAATCGTGCAGTATTTCTATTTCCTCATCGGTAATCTTAGTATTGTCATCAAATTCAATAACCATTTTTTTCTCTTGCTTTTCTGTTCTGCTTGTATCGCCAGATAGCGTGTATATGTCATCGAGCTGGCATATTACTTTAAATACTACAACATAATTATCAAACGGATAATCTTCATCTATACTCACACTGCGCTTTATAGATATCATGGGCATATCATCTCCCTTTACAGGTGTAGAATAATCCCACTGTTTTTTGTTGTCAGCTACTTCTTTTTTTACTTGTTTACAGATATCCTGAGCATAAGACGCATTTGCAACAAGTATCACCAGTAAAGTATATAGCAATTTCATATAGTAGTTGTATTTACAATCAGCCATAAATATACAGGTATATCACAAAAGTTCAAAAGTATTGGTGTTGTTTACTTTCCTATTAGCTACTTTACTGGTTTGCAAACAGCTTTGAATTGTAAAAATTGACAGTAAAACAATTTCTCACTACCTTAGCAACGTCTTATTCTATACTATTTTAGTGACAAAAACAGATTATTTCATTTATTGATTGATCTGATAAAATAATAGCCAGCTGAATGCAAAAAATATTAATAGCCAATCGTGGCGAAATAGCTATGCGAGTGATGCGCACGGCACGTGAAATGGGAATAAAAACCGTAGCAGTTTTCTCAGAAGCAGACAGAAACATGCCATTTGTGAGGTATGCAGATGAAGCAGTGTGCATAGGTCCTGCATTGTCTTCACAATCTTACCTCAGAGCAGATAAAATTATAGAAGTAGCCATAAAAACCGGAGCTGACGGTATTCACCCTGGCTATGGATTCTTGAGCGAAAACGCATCTTTCTCTAAAGCTGTATCTGATGCCGGTCTTATTTTCATAGGCCCTTCAGCCCACTCAATAGAAGTAATGGGTAGTAAAATAGGTGCTAAGCAAGCTGCCAAAAAATTTAATGTACCAATGGTTCCCGGCACTGAAGAGCCTGTAAAGGACATTGCAGAAGCTCGTGATATAGCCCGAGGCATAGGATACCCTATATTGGTAAAAGCATCGGCAGGTGGTGGTGGTAAGGGAATGAGAGTGGTCAATAATGATGAAGAATTTGAAGAACAGGTACGTGCAGCAAAAAGTGAAGCGTTGAATTCTTTCAGTAACGATGATGTGTTTATAGAAAAGTATGTAGGTTCCCCCAAACACATAGAAATACAACTAATGGGCGACCAGCATGGTAATTATGTCTACCTATTTGAACGCGAATGCAGTATACAACGCAGACATCAGAAACTAATAGAAGAAGCACCATCTAGCTGTCTTACACCTGAAATTAGGCAGGCAATGGGTGAATGTGCCATAGCTGCTGCTCGCTCTTGCAACTATTACGGTGCTGGTACTGTAGAGTTTCTGGTAGATGAACAATTGAATTTTTACTTTCTGGAAATGAATACCCGCTTGCAGGTGGAGCATTGCGTTACTGAAATGATAACTGGTATAGATCTGGTAAAAGAACAAATAAATGTGGCCCGTGGTCAAAAACTTTCGTTCAGTCAGGAAGATTTGAAAATTAACGGTCATTCTATAGAACTCAGAGTATGCACTGAAGACCCTTACAATAACTTCTTGCCTGACACCGGAAGACTGGAAATGTACCAGCCACCCAAAGGCCCAGGAGTACGCGTAGATGATGCATATGAAGAAGGAATGGATATTCCTATATTCTACGACCCCATGATAGCCAAACTTATAGTGCATGCTCCTACACGCCATGAGGCTATAGAAAGACTATGCAGAGCCATAGATGAATACTACATAAAAGGTATAAAAACTACACTACCCTTTGGCAAATGGGCTGTGCAAACAGAACCATTTAGAAATGGAAAATTTGATACTAAGTTTATAGATAAGTATTTCAAACCAGAATATCTAAATATTGATACTGAAGAAGGAGAAGAAGTAGCAGCTATACTATCTGCTCACATTTGGCAAAAAAACAAGAAGCCAGAAATAGCCCTTTCTACAACCAGCTCTATCAACAAATGGAAGATTAACAGAAAATAGCAGTCTAATTATAGTTACAATAGTTTTCATCTTGCATCCCCAATGTGTTACACATTGGGGATGTTTTTTTAAAGTTCTGCCACCTATCGAAAAATTAAAAAAATTATTGACAGCACAACAAAATCTGCCATAATAATCAGCAAACACGGACCAAATCCCTGCAATAATATTCTAACATTTGTTATTAAAAGCTACAAAACAGCTATACCCATGTTATTGGCTTTCAGAGAATATATATATATATCACTTAATTATATATTATAATTACTTTTACTACAACGAA
>JBIKKS010000197.1:0-4932 GCA_044360235.1 Flavipsychrobacter sp.
AAAATAAATGTAACCAACCTAACAAAAGGAAAATATGACATAAACGGTATAGTAGGGATAGCTGGTAGTGAAATAATAGTATCGAGATGTGATATGAACCACGCCAGCGAGCTATATGCTGTAAAGCCCAAATATGGCGATATGCGCCAGTTGACTCATGAAAATGATGCTATGTATGCAGACATAGAAATGAGTAAAACAGAGCTAAAAACTATACCTACACCTGATGGTGGCTCATTGCGCACATGGGTAATATATCCACCAGATTTTGACCCAAGTAAAAAATACCCCACTCTACTCTACTGCCAGGGAGGACCACAATCGGCATTATCGCAATTTTATAGTGTACGGTGGAATTTTCAGTTGATGGCAGCCCAAGGGTACATTGTAGTAGCACCGAACAGAAGAGGGATGCCAGGATGGGGCGTGCAATGGAACGAAGCCATTAGCAGAGACTGGGGTGGACTACCGATGCAAGACTATCTGACAGCAATAGATGAGATATCAAAAGCACCCTATGTAGACAAATCGAGATTGGGATGTGTAGGAGCCAGCTATGGTGGATACAGCGTATTTATGCTAGCAGGAATGCATAACAACCGCTTTAAATCGTTTATAGCACATGATGGTCTTTTTGACCTGAAGAGTTGGTATGGCACAACAGAAGAGTTGTGGTTTGCAAACTGGGACATAGGTGGCCCTTACTGGAAGCAACCTACACCACCAAGCTATGAAAAATTTAACCCTAGCAATTTTGTGAACAAATGGAACACCCCAATAATGATTATACAAGGAGGACTAGACTTTAGGGTACCAATAGAACAAGGATTAGAGGCGTTTCAGGCAGCAAGGCTGCACAACATAAAATCGAAGCTATTGTATTTACCCAATGAGAATCACTGGGTGTTACACCCTCAAAACGGAATAGCGTGGCAAAGAGAATTTTTTAAATGGCTGGACGAAACGCTGAAATAAACGTAGAGCAACATAAAATAACGAAAGTACAAAGCATAAAAAAGCCCCGGAAATCGGGGCTTCTTTATGTCGAGTAGATTAAGCTAGATTAGTTGCTTGATTCTTCTGAATTCACTAATTCATTTACAAACTTAGCAACAGCAGCAATACGTGCGTGGTTAAGTGCATAGTGAATGAATTTTCCGTCACGCTCAGTAATAACGATGTTTGCACGACGCAGGATAGCAAGATGCTGAGAAGCAACTGACTGCTCAAGACGCAACTTCACATAAATATCAGTAACATTCATGCGTTTGTTTTCTTCAAGCAATTTTACGATCTGCTGACGCAGCTTGTGGTTGATGGCCCTTAAAGTCATAGCTGCATTTTTTACAGCTACGTAGTCTAACTTGATTTGTTCGTTCGAACCTTTGATTACCAGAGTGTTTGCTGATACCGTCGTTTCCATTAATTTAAATTTACAATGTTAATTGATTAAAAAAGCTGCTTTCATATACACAAATGATATAGCCATCTGGAATATTCTGCAAACATACGTATTTAAAGCGATATGATGGTAGTATTATTTACTAAAAAAGTTAACATTGAGTTAAAGTGTAGTATTATTAATTCGAGAAAAGCATGTAACTCGTTGATTTACAGCTTGTTATGCGTGTAAACTTGTTTCAAATACAAGGGAACAGAGGTAGCAACATTAGCAAACTCTTTACTAATATATGACGCAAAAGCACACTTAGACCAAAATTTAAAGTCAATTGTAATATTTTCCTGAAAGTCAATAAAATTAACTTTTAGTTTATAAAATAAATCCTTAGGCGCATCAGAGATGATATGTAAATTTTCTTGCTTAAGCAATATATCTGCCAGCTCGGGCTCAGGAATATGAGTAGAAGCCACCAAACAATCCATGCTAGAATCGTAAACAGATATAAAGTATTCCATTTCTCTGGCAATAAGAACTGCAGCTATAGAATGCGCAGGGATAGGATCAATAAAGTATGTATTGGAGAAACTTACAAGAAACAACTTGCTGTGCAAAATAAGCGGCAAATCATTAGCATAACAAATACCCTTAGCAGTAGCCATAGCAATTCTGAGACCTGTATAAGAGCCTGGTCCCTCGCAAACAGCAACAGCAGAAATATCGGAAAAAGACACTCCTGATAAACTGAGTACCTGAGCAATCATTTCATTGATGTAAGCAGCATGATTTCGGGATTCGCTACCGGCAACCACATGAAGCAGCTCGCCACCATAACTAATAGCCACAGAACAAATATCTGAAGACGTATCTAAATGCAGAATGTAATTCATAATATAATTGGTGCAAATGTACATACAGCATTAAGAAAGTAGAAGAAAAAGAGATTACTACAGATAAATAAACGAACACGCAAGGAATAATAAGGCAAGAAGACCATTTTATATCACCTATGCTTACATTTGTAATTATGGAAAAGAAAATAATTTACACAGAAAATGCACCAGCCCCAATAGGGCCGTACAGCCAAGCTGTACAATACGGAAACACCCTGTATATATCAGGACAGATACCGATGATAGCCCAAACAGGAGCCATAATAACAGACGACATAAAAGCAGCAACCAAACAAGTAATGGAAAACCTGCAAGCCATACTAGCAGCAGGTAACGCCACATTTGAAGACGTAGTAAAAACCAGTATCTTCCTTACCGACATGGGACAATTTGCACAGGTAAACGAAGTATACGCAACCTACTTCACAAACGACCCACCAGCAAGAGAAACAGTACAAGTATCGGGACTACCAAGAGGAGTAAATGTGGAAATAAGTATGATAGTAGGAAAAAAGATTTGAAGACAAAGAAAAATGACCTAACTTTGGGGACAAATGACCGGAAATGAAACGCGAAAAAAAAATAACGCCTAACTACCCAGAACCAACAACCGAACCAACAACAGTAGAAGAGCCAATAGTAACATACAGCAACACAGCCATGAAAACCATAGGCATGATGGGAATGATAGGCAAAAAAGACTATGGAACCATAAAAAATGAAAACGACCTGATAGACGTAATAAGAACCGGAGTGCCCAGACGAGTAATGGACAACCTGATGACTATAACAGACATCAGCATGACAGAAATGGCAGCAATCATCCACACATCAGACAGGACACTACGTAGGTATACACCCAGCCAAAAACTATCGCAAGAACAATCTGAACGAATGGTAGAACTAGCAAGGCTATACACAAGAGGTGAAGAAGTGTTTGGTAATATACCAGAATTCAGACAATGGATGAACACACAGCTAGCCACCTTTGGCAATAAAAAACCCAAAGACTACTTAGACACATCGCTGGGAATAGCTATGATAACAGACGAACTAGGAAGGATACAAAACGGAATATTTGCCTAATGACAGTATACAGAATAGGAGACTGCAACTTTATAAAAGACCTGTCTGGTAAAGGAGCAGCTTTGTATGGCGCAAGGTGGAACAGCAAAAATACATACATGCTGTACACCGCCCAAAGTGCATCGCTGGCATTGCTGGAAGCAGTAGTGCACATAGGCAAACTACCCACTAACAGATACTGCATGGCAACTATATCACTGCCAGAGGCAGCCATACTAAAAGTGAAACCAGAAGAACTACCCAAAAACTGGTATGAAAATCCGGCGCCAGACCTACTGAAAAAAATAGGTGACGACTTCGTAAAAAAAGGAAAGTATCTGGCAATGTCAGTACCATCTGTACTGATGGACATAGAATACAATTACCTCATCAATCCTTCACATCCATTGTTTGGAGAAGTGAAAATAGCAGAAATTTTGGCACTTAGACTAGACGAACGAGTACTGAAAACAACCTCATAAAAACAATACACCGACTGCAACAAACAGCCGGTGTATTATAATATATAGATAAATGTACGTTACTTTTTCTGCTCCTTAGCCCAAGCATCTTTGAGCGTAACAGTACGATTGAAAATTAGTCTTTCGGGAGTACTGAGCGTATCTACACAGAAGTAGCCCTTGCGCATAAACTGCAGACTGGAACCTGGGGTGGCAGAAGCCAACGAAGGCTCAATGTATACATCATCCAACACTTGCATAGAATCAGGATTGATGTAGTCTTTAAAATCACCATCTTCATTAGAAGGATCTTCGACCCTGAATAACCGATCATACAACCTAACCTGAGCTGAATGGGCATGAGCGACACTCACCCAGTGAATAGTACCCTTGACTGTAAGACCACTAGTATCATTGCCGCTTTTACTCTCGGGCAGGTACGAACAATGCACCTCAGTAACATTACCGTTTTCGTCTTTTATACAGCCATCGCACTTTACAATATAAGCACTCTTGAGCCTTACCATATTGCCTGGGGTGAGGCGGAAGAACTTTTTAGGCGCTTCTTCCATAAAATCTTCGCGCTCAATCCAAACCTCGCGAGAGAAAGGCAAATCGCGAGTGCCTGATTCAGGGTCTTCGGGGTTGTTCTCTGCGGAAAACAATTCGGAGGTATTTTCTGGGTAATTAGTAATCACTAATTTAACTGGGTCGAGAACAGCCATAACACGATTGGTAGTTTTATTGAGCTGCTCACGCACACAAAACTCTAACAACCCTATATCTACTATATTCTCCCGGCGAGCAATGCCAATAACATCAGAAAAGCGCCTTAAAGCCTCGGCAGGATAACCACGGCGACGCATACCACTGATAGTGGGCATACGAGGATCGTCCCAACCAGACACATGATTATCGTTGACTAGCTGTAGCAACTTGCGCTTACTCATAACAGTATAAGTAAGATTTCGGCGAGCAAACTCGAACTGACGAGAAGGAAAAATGCCCAACTGCTCAATAAACCAATTATATAGCGGCCTATGATGAATAAACTCTAAAGTGCAAATGGAGTGGGTAATTTCTTCAATACTATCGCTCTGACCATGTGCAAAAT
>JBIKKS010000315.1:0-3415 GCA_044360235.1 Flavipsychrobacter sp.
CGTACATGGGGTAAATGCACCATTCATTACCAGTGCGATGGTGATGCTCATGCTTGATACGGTACATAAGCGGATCGCGAAGCAAAAGATTGGGATGAGCCATATCAATCTTAGCACGAAGCGTTTTCTCGCCATCCTTATACTTCCCAGCCCTCATTTCAGCAAACAAAGTGAGGTTATCTTCAATAGACCTATTGCGGAAAGGACTATCTGAACCAGGTGTAATAGTTGACCCTTTAGTAGCAGCTATCTCTTCAGCAGTACTATCATCGACATAGGCAAGCCCCTTGCCTATGAGCGTAACAGCAAAATTGTATAGTGTTTCGAAGTAATCGGAAGCATAAAATTCATTATCCCATTCAAAACCCAACCAGCGAATATCGTTTTTGATACTATCTACATACTCAGTATCCTCAGTAACCGGATTGGTGTCATCGAAACGAAGATTGCACTTGCCGTTGTATTTTTTTGCCAACCCGAAGTTGAGACATATAGAAGTAGCATGCCCTATGTGTAAATAACCATTAGGCTCGGGAGGGAAACGAGTATGCACCCTACCACCATTAACCCCATCATTTATATCGTTTTCTATAATTTCTTCAAGGAAATTAAGTGATTTTTCTTCGCTCATTTTTTATTGATTGTTTGTAGTACAACTGAGTGCAAATGTACGTATCGGCAATACTATTTGGATGGTGAAAAGTAAATGCCCAATAAATTAAGTAAAAACAGTAATTTGGCTGCCTCAACACTACCTGATACCATAATGCAGCAACACAGAGCAATAGCATTTGTGTGCCACCCCTATCACCGAGGAGGCGTAACACGATGGATGGCAGACGCAGCCATACACACAGCAAACAGCGGATGGAAAGTATACTTTGTGACTGTAAGCCCCCGAAAACCATTTAAAAACGCGGGGGGGCGAGAAACCATGCAGGAGCTACTAGCACCATACAAAAATAAACTGGCACTAATAAGCGAAGAAGCAGGATACGAATTTGAGTTTGGGACAGAACGATATAGAGCATACATATATAGTAAACTACTGCAGGCCAATGTACCTGAGGGTGCAGCAGTAATAGCATCGGACGACAGTGCAACATGGGCAGCTGTAGCCGATGTGGCTGATAAATACAAAATGATAGGCGTGCTACATGGCGACCAAACCTACTATTACGACATAGCAGGCAAATATGCAATGCAACTAAGTGCAGCCATTTGCGTGTCTGGAAGGACAAAAAAAACATTAGCTACTAAATACCCATCTATCAGCACTGATAAAACCTTTATGATACCCTGTGGCATAGCGCTACCTAAAGTAAATAGAAACACAAACAACAGCGGTGTAACCAGACTTATTTTCGTAGGAAGACTGAGTGACTACGAAAAAAGAGCATATGACCTTGTGACGATATGCAGTGCACTAAAAGGGAAGAAAGTCAATTTTCGATTAGATATTGTAGGAAATAGTGAAGAGTCTAAAATTGAATACACGGTATTGTTTGACAAAAAAGATGTGGGTGAAAACATCAGCTTTCACGGCTGGCAACCGGCCACAAAAGTACAAAAGTTACTAAGCGAATCAGACATACTACTACTGACATCTAACTCAGAAGGCATGCCACTGGTAATGATGGAAGCCCTGGCATCTGGATGTGCTTTTCTGGGTACCAGAGTAAGTGGGATAGAAGATTTTGAACAACATAGGTATGCAGAAAAGTGCTTTGCTGTATACGCGATAGGTGATGTAATGGACGCTGCCAACAAAATAGTAGTACTAAGCAATATACCCATGGCTGAACGAGAGACAGCTGCTGTGGAACTGGCCACTACAGAATTTGGAATGGAAGTATGCATGACCAGATACCAAGAAGCAATAGACAAAACAGCCAGCGCAGTAATGAAACCCGCAAAACTGAATATGGGAACAATCGAAAAAATGAAATCGAGGCTAAGAGCGGTGGTCAGGAATGTAAAGATGTCTTTAAAATAAAAAACCTTCGCAGGCGAAAGCGAAGGTTTGAGAGAGAAGATTGTTTGGCGTATTACATTTTCCAGTCGTCTATGTTGCTGTCTTCATTAGCTACAGCAGATACATTGGGCTCGGTATGATTTGACAACTCAGGTACAGATTCTGTAACACTGTTGTGAGCGGTATTTTCTTCGTTTTCGTGATCATGATTGAATGCATCAAAATCGAAATTTGGCATCAAATCGGTCTTTACGTAATTGATAGTATCAGTAAGACCAGCAAGAAATTTATTGAAATCTTCCTTGTATAAGAACATTTTGTGACGATCATAGCCATTATCATCAAAACGCTTTTTACTTTCGGTGATAGTTATGAAATAGTCATTGCCACGAGTCGCTCTTACATCAAAGAAATAGGTTCTTCTTTTTCCAGCTTTTATACGCTTACTGTACAAGCTTTCGTTACGGCTATCGTTCCTGTTTTCGTCAAAATTTTTATTATCGTACGTCACAATGCAGTTTTTAAGTGATGAATAGGACACAAATTTAACCAAACGAATGAAGTATCCAAATTATTCTGAATTCTGATAAAGCGTAGGGACACAATCTTTAGCCAATAATGTACATTTTAGTGAGTTGCCAAACGTTAATGAATTGAGAATAAAGTTAAATAAAAGCTAGAAACATAAATAATAACAAAGAAATTAGACTTGTATTAGGAAAGCATTAATACTTAGATGTGGTAATGGTTTTCTGAGATTGAATAACTGAATATCTACCATCTTCACTTATATTTGTTGCTATGAAAGTAGTCATATTTGCAGGCGGCAGGGGCACCCGAATATCGGAAGAGTCGGCACTGCGCCCTAAACCCATGATAGAAATAGGCGGCAAACCCATACTTTGGCATATAATGAAGATATATGCCGCATACGGACATACTGAGTTTATAATATGTCTGGGATACAAAGCACATATGATTAAGGAATACTTTGCCAATTATTTTCTGCATAATGCAGATATAACTGTAGACCTTTCAAACAACTCATTGGAAGTGCATCGCAACTTGGCTGAGCCATTTAAAATATCGCTCATTGATACGGGGTTAGATACAATGACCGCAGGCAGGCTGAAAAGGGTGCTACCTTATGTAGGTAATGAGCCATTCTTGCTTACCTATGGCGATGGAGTAAGTGATGTGAATTTAGATGATCTGTTAGCTTTTCACAAGAAGAGTGGGAAGACATGCACTATGACTGCCATACAAGCTACCAGCAGATTTGGGGTGATAAAAATGGAAGAAAATGGCACTATCAACAGTTTTGAAGAAAAACCAGAAGACTCTGGCACTTGGATAAACGGTGGTTTTTTTGTGGTGGAGCCAACTATAGCCCAATACCTGCATGAAGATGCTGACGATATAATGTGGGAACGACAACCC
>JBIKKS010000058.1:0-8348 GCA_044360235.1 Flavipsychrobacter sp.
GCCGTGTTTACTTGTAAATACAATTGTTGCTTTGCTGTTTGCTATCTCATTTACCTTATTCCTCAGCTCTACTTCACTACTGTACACTATCTGTACAAATGGCAATATGGTCAATGATACGCCCACTGGTATACTTTCAGATTCGTTCCTAATATCTATTTCGGCAGTACTGAGTATAGATATATTGTGCTTCATGAATACTGATTAAACAAAACTACTAAAACATACAATAAAGTAAAAACGAGCACTTTAATATCACTATCTATATCAGTTTAGAAAATCACCTTCTAACCTATTTCTTTTATTCCATCCAGTATTTCCTGTCCTCCATTTTGCAATAACGCAGTACCTGCTATTCTCCCCAGCTCATTTGCCTGCGATACAGGAACCTGCATATTTATATCTCTTTTTTGCTTTCCATCTCTGCTTAGTATATTACCCTCAAACACTATTTCTTCTCCAACTATCTTAGCATATCCACTTATAGGTGTGCTACACCCCCCCAACAATACCCTCAGAAAATCTCTTTCTGCTCTAGTGCATAGCTCAGTATCCTTATCATTAAACATTGAGCAAGCCTCAATGCAGAAGTCGTCATTTTCTTTACACACTACAACTATTGCTCCTTGTGCAGGTGCTGGAAGCATCCAGTCTAGCGATATTGCTGTAGATGGTCTAAGCCCTATACGTTCAAGACCTGCAGCAGCAAAAATAGCACCATGCCAATTGCTTTGTGCCACTTTACGTAATCGAGTATTTACATTGCCCCTCAAATTGTCAATCGTAGAATCAGGATATTTATTCAACCATTGCGCTTTCCTACGTATGCTGCTTGTAGCAATATTGATAGTAGTATTCTCTGCATTAGCTACATATCCAGGACCGGTTACTAGGATATCCATTTGGTTGGCTCTGGGCAACACTGCTGTTTGCAGTACTCCTTTGGCAAGTATGGTAGGCACATCTTTCATAGAGTGTACCGCTATGTCTATTTCACCTTTCAGCAGTGCTATATCTAGTGCTTTTGTAAAAATACCCTGAACACCAATTTCGTATAACGGTGTTTGAAGGTCTGTGTCCCCTTCACTTTTTATGTATATAAGTTCAGACTCGTACCCATATACTGCTAGCAATTGCCGCACAGTATCTGCCTGCCACACGGCCAGCTGGCTCTCGCGCGTACCTATTCTTATGACTTTTTGTATCATAAGGCGATAAAGTCGTTGATTGCTTGTATGTAATGACAACCCGGAGTGTAGTCTCTACGCATACGGGTAGCGAGATTATTTATTACTTTTTGTACTTTTTCTTGATGATCACTTCCTTTCATACTTGCTACAGACAATCCACTCAGCAATATAGGACTAATGGGGATTTCTAATAATTTACTTTTCACCTCGCGCAACACTGGTACATGCTTGCGCATATGGCACCACTCCACAAATTCTGATATATGCTCCTCTATAATAGTTAACGCTTTCGGCACTTCTGCTTTACGTTTCTGTAGTGTTTCATCTTTTATCTTTGATAGCATATCCACATCCACAAATCTTATCCCCTCCAGCTGCTGTGCATCGGTGGCTACATTGCAAGGCACAGATATATCTATAACTAGCTTATTTGCTGCATTTTCCAAATGTTTTTTCAGTATTACAGGTTCAGTAGCGTTGGTAGAAACCAATACAATGTCTGCACTTTGTATTTCTGACTGCAACTCAGTAATTGGTGCCGATCTCAAACCAAGTTCTGTAGCAAGGTTAATGGCTGTTTCCTCAGTACGGTTGATAAGCGTAATGTTTTTTGTTTTTAAATAGTCTACCACATTTCTGCAAGTAACTCTACCTATTTTACCTGTACCTATAAGAACAATTTTTTTGTTGTTTATATCTAGTTCTGTCACATTACTATGCGACAACCCTACAAACTCTTTGATATATTGTATAGCTGCAAAAGACACAGAGACTGTACCACCACTCAATTCTGTTTTTGTTTTTACAGACTTGGATGCCTGAAGTACAGAATTAATGAGACGCTCCATGAAAGGGCCTATAAAACCATTGTTTTTGGCAAATTTTACAGCACATTTTATTTGTCCCAGTATTTCATAGTCACCCAATATCTGCGAGTCAAGACCTGATGCTACATGATACAGGTGACCTATTGCATCCATACCACTATGTATATAAGACATGCTAGCAAATGTGGTTTCGTTACCAGAGCATACGCTACTCACGAAACGCATCATATGTACATCGCTCTCAGCAAAACCATAAATCTCAGTACGATTGCAGGTAGAAAGTATGAAAAAATCACCAACTCCATAGTCAGCAGCAGTAGCCACTAACCTACCATATTGCTCCTGATTTACAGCAAAAAGACCTCGAACCGCAGCATCACTCTTTTTATAGTTGACACCTACTATTCTAAATTCTTCAATGTTATGGGTAACTGGTTTGTGCATGTTTAGTTTGTAGATGCTGCTCTGCAAAGGTACTTTCAGTGTTCCGTGCTGCGAATTTTCTATGTCATAACTCCGTCATTTCGCTACATGATTATCATCAGTTTTACAAACCCCAAAATGATTTAAAATCAGGCAATGATAGCCATTACGGGGATACAAAATCACTTGTTGTTTAGAATCCTGAAAAAGTACTGTCTCTGTCACTTACGAAAGACAAGGACAAATAGAGTTTAAGTTTAGTTCATTTTACTTTTGCAAGACAATTGACAACAATTGTGCCGATTTTGGCAGTATTTTGCACTAAAGATGGAAACCACTACTGCTGCAAAAAACAGATTCACAAGCTCGCTAAGCCATTGGCATCGCAACTACAATAATCGCTCGCTCCCCTGGAAAGGAGAAAAAGACCCTTACAAAATTTGGCTATCAGAAATCATACTACAACAAACCCGTGCAGCACAAGGGCTGCCCTACTACATGGCCTTTACTGAGGCATACCGAACTGTTACAGATCTGGCTGCTGCAAATGATACTGATGTTTTCAGGCTTTGGCAAGGTCTGGGCTACTACAACAGGTGTAAAAATATGCTAGCTACTGCTAGGATTATTACAAGTCTTCACGACGGCTTATTTCCTAACAAATACAGCTTGCTGCTTACACTAAAGGGGATTGGTCCATACACTGCTGCAGCAATAGCCTCATTTGCATTTAACGAGCCAGTAGCTGTCGTTGATGGAAATGTATATAGGGTCTTGTCTAGGTGTTTTGGTATAGACACACCCATAGACAGTACTGCTGGAAAAAAAATATTTGCAGAGTTGGCTCAGCAGCTACTCCATTTAGACGATAGTGCTGCACACAACCAAGCTATAATGGACCTTGGTGCTACGGTGTGTACACCGTCATTGCCTAAATGCGATCAATGTCCACTAACTGACCAATGCGTAGCAATAAAAAGTAGCCTCATAGAAATGCTACCTATAAAAACAAAAAAAATAGTAGTAAAGCAACGACACTTCAATTACATACTATTGCTGCATGATGATAAAATATGGATTCAGAAACGACCAGCAGGTGATATATGGGAAAATCTACACGAACCCTACCTCATTGAAACAAATGAGTCTGCAGATATTAAAACTTTACTCAAAGATAGTCTGTTGATAAATATTAATCCTAAAGACCTGATTTGGGTAGCAAAATCTAAGCAAAGACTTACTCATCAACTTATAAATACCAGCTTTTATTCTCTGGTTATCAATGACTTATCATCAGTTGTTGCACAAAATGGTGAGTGGATTAGTAACTCCGATCTAAAAAATTTGGCCTTTCCTAAAACTCTTGTTTCTTTTTTTAAAAATAATTTATACTTTTAGATTGATTATAAATTGACTATTTTACAGACTGTGTAAAACATACTGATATGAGAGGCGTTAACCGTGTGGTATTGATTGGCAATCTGGGCAAGGATCCCGACCTGCAACACTTAGAAGGAAACATAGCAGTAGCTAAATTCCCCCTTGCTACTACCGAAACCTACAAAGACAGAAACGGAACGCTAATATCTCAAACTGAGTGGCATACAGTTGTGCTCTGGCGTGGGCTTGCAGATTTGGCTCAGAAATACCTGCATAAAGGAAGCCTCATATACCTAGAAGGACGAATACGCACTCGCTCTTGGGAGGATAAAGAAAAAAATAAAAGATTTATAACAGAAATAATAGGCGACAATCTGGTAATGCTGGATAAACGTAAAGAACAAACAGAAAATAACAATAACGAAGGCAACAACGTTGATGCTACTGGTTTTCCAGATATCAACTTTGATAGCAATAGCCCAGGCAACATAATATCCAAAGACGATATGCCTTTCTAAAACAACTTAGCTTCCAATATTAAAAAATTGTCAGAAACTACCATTGTTTCATACATTTTTCTAATTTTGGAAAATTCACCAAATTTTCACAACAAATTGGAAAGCACCGAAGGCGACACGAATATTACCCCATTGCTCCTTGAAATAACAAATCAGGCATTTGCATCATCTAATGCCACTATTCTTATAGTTGCAATATTAGTACTTTTGCTAATGACTGCTATAACTGCAGGCGCTGAAACTGCGTACTTTTCGTTGTCTGCAAAAGACATCAATTTCCTTAAAACAAATGAAAAAGGAAGTGCCCGCATAGCATCACAACTATTGGAACAACCTAAGCGGCTATTGGCCACAATACTCGTTGCCAACAATTTTATCAACATTGCCATTGTAATATCTACCGACTTGCTAGTAAGATCTATGCTGCCTGCCAGCATGAATCCTGTCGTTACTTTTCTCATACAGGTAGTTTGTGTTACATTTTTACTAGTACTCTTTGGAGAAGTACTACCCAAGGTTTATGCTACCCAAAACAACCTGCGAATGGCACTATTTTCTGCCCCAATCCTTCAGGCACTCAGTTGGACTTTTAAACCTGTGAGTAATGTACTAGTATCCTCTACACGATTTATAGAAGGCAGAATGGGTACAAAATCATCTAATATTTCAAATGAAGATTTTGAACACGCCATCGAACTCACAGTAGGACACACAGCTACTCGCGAAGAGGTAAATATATTTAAGGGCATTCTCAAGTTTGGCAATATTACATCCCGCCAGGTTATGCGCACTAGGCTTGATGTAAGTGGTATCGATTTCGATATGACTTTCCCTGAGGTACGTAAGTACTGCATAGAAGTTGGCTATTCGCGCTTACCAGTTTACAAAGAAAATCTGGACACTATTGCGGGCATGATACATACCAAAGACTTCTTGCCACATATAGATGACGACTCTTTCGACTGGCACAAACTAATGCGTGCAGCTTACTTTGTACACGAGGGCAAACTTATAGAAGATCTGCTTAAAGAATTTCAGCAAAAAAGACAACACTTCGCTATGGTGGTAGATGAGTTTGGAGGCACTTCTGGCATCATCACACTCGAAGACATAATGGAAGAAATAATAGGAGACATAAAGGATGAGTTTGACGAAGACGACCTCCACTATAAAAAAATAGATGATTCTAATTTTATTTTTGAGGGCAAAACTCTAATAAATGATGTTTGCCGTATCATAGGACTACCTTCTGACGAGTTTGATGCAGTGCGTGGCGAAAGCGACTCATTGGCTGGTCTGGTACTAGAAATATCTGGTAAATTTGTAGCCATTAACGATGTTGTAAGTTTCGAAAAGTACGATTTCACCGCACTGGCAGTTGAAAAAATGCGCATTAATAGAGTGAAACTTACCATCAACTCCACTACATCAGCAAGCGAAAATGAAGAGGAATAACAAAATATAGCGATCAGAAACTCAATAAAAAATGGAGGATGACAACCGGTCACCCTCCATTTTTTATTGAGTAAAATTCTATTTACTAGTAATATTTTTTCATCATTATCAACGTGTATATCACGCCAGGCAACCATCCCAGAATGTAAAGCAACAAGGAAATTAGCCAATCAAACCCTTCAAAATCATCATTCAAACCCATCGCTAACCAGCCGAAAAATACTATTGCCATTACAACATAAACACCCTTAGAAATATCTAAAGACTCTTTGAGTCTATCAGATATTTTGGTGAAAATATTCTTTTTACCTGTTACCATACTCAGCTCTTCATCAGCTGTTGATACGTCAGCAGTAGTAAACGTACTCTTTACTGTAGCATCTATTTCTTCAGAAGTATTAGCTATTGTTGACTTCTCAATTGCTGTAGATGGTTGTACTTTCTTAACCGCATAACCCGCATACGACGATGTAGAATACACGGTTGTGCTTATTAACAAAAACAAAAACAGTTTTTTCATGAGTATCAAGTTTTGTGATGCAAAAATATCAATTTTAATACACAATATCAGTACTATGAATAACTTTTACCGAATGTTAATAAAATCACGCTACATCTTTATCCTTTATCCACCCCATCAGGGCATAAAAGGGACAATATCCTGTAAATCCTGTTACCATAAGCACCACTACCCCTAACATCAACCATATACCTACGTACTCAGGTATTATGCCCACCATATGCAATACTATTACCAACACACCCACCATCATCCTTATACCACGCTCTGCGAATGTCATATTAAACTTCATAACCCATGTTTTTTTACAAATTTCTTCCAAGATGTTCTACTCTTTACTGACTAAAATCATTTCAATACATGACATTTGTAATCTTGAGTACTTCCACACAAAAATTACTTTTTATCACCTACTCTGTTTACATTTGCCCTACTACAATGCCGGGTTATCGCCGCACAGAAAATGTGACGGAGGAAAGTCCGGACAGCAAAAAGCAGCGCACTACCTAACGGGTAGGCATTTGTGTAACAGCAAGTGACAGACAGTGCCACAGAAAATAACCGCCTGCTACTACCGAAAGATAGCAGTGGGTAAGGGTGAAAAAGTAGTGTAAGAGACTACGGTGTAGCCGGGCAACCGGATACAAGGGTAAACCTTGCGTGCTGAAATGCCAAATAAGCATACGCTCGAGGATAGCTTGTCCGATGTATGTGGGTTGGCAGCGCGAGGCAACGTGTGAGCGTTGTCCCAGATAAATGATAACCTGTGTTGCTACGCGCAGCACAACAGAATCCGGCTTATAGGCATTGTAGTTTTTATTATTTTATGCTCCTTTTCACACCCCTCTATGCCCTAACTTGATGGTCAATGGTAGCAAAAATATAGCAAGCTCAAAAACTATTCTTCACTACACAATACACGCATTCAGTCAGTTATTCTTGTTCAAATGACGCCTTTGGCGTAGCTTTGGCATCCTTGTGCGCCAACATGACAGTTGAAAAAAATTTGCATGAATTTTGATACTCGCATTTAGGTATTTACTTGCCGTGAGGCGGGTTTTTTGTTTTTACTTTTAACCTCTTACTTTTTATAAAATGTTAGGCATTCTCGCAAAACTGTTTGGCGGCAGCAAATCCGACAAAGATGTAAAAAAACTCCAACCCATTGTAGCTCAGGTAAGCCGTTTCTATGACGAATACCAGTCATTGTCAAATGATGACCTGCGCAACAAAACTCAGGAATTCAGAGCGCGTATCAACGAACACCTCACAAACATTGACCAGCAAATAGCTGATAAAAAAGCCGAAGCCGATAGTGTAGAAGATATACAGGCACGTGAGGGTATCTACAACGAGGTAGATAAACTTGTAAAAAAACGTGACGAACAAATAGAGGAAATACTTAACATCATATTGCCTGAGGCTTTTGCTGTGGTTAAAGAAACCGCACACCGCTTCAAAGACAATTCAGAAATAGTAGCTACCGCTACAGAAATGGATCTAGAGCTTGCCATTACTCGCAAGCATATACGTGTAGAAGGTGATAAGTGTATCTACAACAATAATTGGGAAGCAGCAGGTAGTACTGTAACTTGGAACATGTTACACTATGATGTGCAGCTGATAGGTGGTATGGTACTGCATGATGGTAAAATATCTGAGATGGCTACCGGTGAAGGAAAAACCTTGGTATCTACCCTACCCGCTTACCTCAATGCATTAGCTGGCGAAGGTGTACATATTGTGACTGTAAATGACTATCTGGCACGTCGCGACCAAGAGTGGAATGGTCCGCTGTTCGAATGGCTGGGACTTATTACAGACTGTATAGACAAGCACGAACCTAACTCTCCTCAACGCCGTCAGGCATATCTGGCAGATATCACCTACGGTACCAACAATGAATTTGGCTTCGATTACCTGCGCGACAACATGGTGCATCACCCTGAAGAGATGGTCCAGCGGAAACACCACTATGCAATGGTAGATGAGGTAGATAGCGTACTGGTAGATGATGCCCGTACTCCACTTATCA
>JBIKKS010000059.1:0-8302 GCA_044360235.1 Flavipsychrobacter sp.
GATAGCTATAGACGCAACTTGCAATTACGGTGCATGGTACAGCGACGACAAAGGAGCTAACTGGCGGCCTTACGGTGGCTTACCAACAGGTACACCATTATTGTGTATAGAGGCACCATTTGAAGAGGTTTGTTTAGTAGGTACTGCTGGCAAAGGTTTATATATCCTAAATGTACAAACTGACCAGTGGGAACCTAACAACAAAGGTCTTGCAAGCAATCTTACTGTGAGAAGCATAGCTGCTAAACAAAACGTGTACAAAAACGGTACGGTTCGCAAGTTTATATACCTAGCCACAAACAAGGGTATATACGAAAGTTCTGATGGTGGTCGCAATTGGACTATGACTATTGGCGGCAACTATGTTAGTGTCAACTAATTAGTTTTATTCCTCAGTATCGTCACTCAAAAAATCTTCGAGGTCTCTTCGTTGCTTTTTAGTGGGGTGGCCTGTTTTACTCAGTCTTTTACCGGTGTAGAAGCTAGGTGCAAATGGGTCTTTAGCTATAATATCCTCTTCTGGTGTTATGTCTGCATAGTGCTTTATAGCCTCTGGGTAGGCTACCCTTTTTTCTAGCAGGGCTGTTACCTGTATGGTTTTTTTGCCCTCAGGAGTCCTTATCTGGTACACATCGCCTACCGTCACTGACCGTGATGGTTTTACCGCAGCACTATTCATTTTCACCTTACCACTATCTATAGCATCAGTAGCCTGCGAGCGGGTTTTGAAAAATCTAATTGCCCATAGGTACTTATCTATCCTTGTTTTTTCCATAATTAAAGGTACTACACCCTGTACAAAAATAAGAGGTAGTGTACAAAGTAGAAACAAGAAAAACCAACAGCCCCATTATCATTATTTTCCAATGGCTCTCTAATCAAATTCTAATACCAATCCTCGCTACCAATCGTTGCAAAAACAGAACTTTACTATGCATAATACATAGGATGAAAAACGTACTGGTACCTACAGATTTTTCAATAGAATCGCTGGAGTTGATAGATAAAACTGCAAAATCTATAGCAGACAAACTGAATATTTACCTATTTCATGCCTACGAAATACCTGCTGGACACGATAAAACGATAACCCAAAAAAACAACCTGATTACTGAGCAGCTACGCCAACGGTGCAGACGCATAAAAGCCAACAACAAAAACATCTACAATATAAGTGTGAAAATAATGCAAGGCGCCAGCCATACCCTATTCGGCAATTTCACAAACAATCACAAAATTGACGTTCTGGTTCTACCACACAAATACGTATACCTGCCCCCAACCGCAGAAAGTGTCAGCCCTATAAAACTTTTTAGAAAGTCTACTATAGAAAAACTGAGTGATTTTAGGGGGGGTGATTTAAACCAAAATAATTAAGGGTATTTAATTGCAAATCCAAAATCACGCGTTGTACAAAGTAATTTATACTTATATTTGCCAAACAGCTTTAGCCAACTATCTCAGCAGTCCCTCTGCTTGTTGGCTAGAGTAAGGATGTCTTCTTTTGCTTTTTGTGTTGTGCAACCGCCCTCCTGTTGCTATCACTGCACAATTGCTGATTAACTTAAAGAAACCTCCAGCAATACACAAAAATTTATTGTACCACAAAAAGACTTTTAGTAATTAGATAATGGAATATAACACTACACGCAGCAGAATGCTGATGCCCGAATATGGCAGAAATGTGCAGAAAATGGTAGAGTATCTGGTATCAGTTGAAGACAGAGAAAAAAGACTGAAACAAGCTGAAATCATTATAGAGCTGATGGGCACACTAAACCCACACCTCAAAACCATAGAAGACTACAAACACAAACTTTGGGACCATCTGTTTCAAATGACCGAATTTCAGCTAGATGTAGACTCTCCATATCCCTGCCCTACCCCCGAATCTGTGTTTAAAAAACCAGAAGTGCTGCCCTACCCACAAGTCAGCATAAAACACAGACATCTGGGCAAAAACATACAGGGATTGCTAGACAAAGCAATAGCAGAAACCAACGAAGAAAAGAAACACGGACTCACTCAGGCTGTAGGCTACTACATGAAGCTAGCCTATGGCAACTGGCACAAAGAACCCGTGCATGACGACATGATAAAAAATGAGCTTGCCGAAATATCTGGAGGCAAACTAAAGTATGAAACCGGTGGATTCAGAGTCACATTCGACACAAACCCTGCCAGCAACAATAACAACAACAACCGCAATTTCAAGCAAAGGAACAATAACAATAATAACAACAACCGCAATTTCAAAGGTGGGCAGCCAGGGCAAGGTGGCCAAGGCGGCAACCAACGCAACAACTTCCGAGACAATACAGGCGGTGCTGGTGCCAATAGTTTTGGCAGCGGTGGTGGCGGCAACAACTTCAATAAAAACCGAAAATTCAAGAATAACAACAATAAGAATAAGTAAAACAAAACACCCGGCACCATACTATGTGTGCCGGGTGTTTTGTTTTATGCTTTTCCTTTATCAGTAAATACATTATTGTTGCAGGGAGCGCAGCACATTTACCACATCACCCACCGGCAAGCCCATCACGTTGTAGTAGTCGCCGTTTATTTTTTCTATGCCAGTCACCCCTATCCACTCTTGTATGGCATATGCTCCAGCTTTGTCATAGGGCTGGTACTTTTGCACATAATGCACTATCTGCTCTCTAGTTAGCGGCCTGAAAAACACCTCCGTTACTACTGAGAAAACATGGTCTGTTCCATTGCTACGGATACACACCCCCGTTACTACCCTGTGCCCCCTGCCTGCTAGTGCCGTCAGCATAGCTATAGCATCATCGGCATCTATTGGTTTACCCAGTATCTGCCCGTCTAGCAGCACTATGGTATCTGCTGCAACCACTATGGCTCCCGGCACCAAATGTGCTATAGCATCCGCTTTTTTCTGCGCCAGATGAGCGGGCACCTCTTCGCCAGACATACCTGGCGGGTTAGTTTCGTCAACATCTGCTATCACTACTTCAAATTCTATTTCCGCCATTTCTAGTAGCTGCCTGCGGCGTGGCGACTGTGAGGCAAGTATTATTTTCTGCACTGTATATTGGTCGTTATTGTATTTTATATATCAGCACTGAGCATATACCCAGCACCATTATTATTTTCAGTATTATGCTACATTGGCGATAGTGTGCCGGAGTAGCTACACCCCTCCACATGTATATTGCCCACCCCACCAGAGGTGCTGCCAGCAAAAGTAAAACATAAATTGCCAGTAAATAATAACCATACCCTATCAGAAATACACCACCCACTATCAGTGGCAGCAAAGCCACTATAGCCAGTACCGTAGCAAACTTTGCTGCATACCCCAAACCACGCTTTATAGGCATTGTTACGCATCCCTCAGCCTCATCGCCCTGCATGTCTTCCATATCCTTTATTATCTCGCGCACCCATGTGAGCATAAATGCGAAATAGGCATAAATAACCAATATCCATACCGGCAGCGATGATACACTAGGTTTTCCATTGGCTATAAGCGGCCTTAGTGCAGACAAGCGCATAGCTGGCTCATAAATATAGAGTGCTATAATGGTAAGGGCAGTGAGTAGTGCCACTGCTATATTGCCAGTAATGTATTGCCGCTTATAAGTGGTGGAATAAAACCACAACAATGCTGTACACCCCAACTGTAGCAGCAACCACTGATAGTGCTGCGCCCTAGCTGCAACATACCCTGCCATAAGTATAGCCACCACATTCATTACCGAATGGGCTATTATAGCATGCTTGCGTTGTATCACTTTACCCAGCACCACCTTTTCTGGCTGGTTTATGATATCTATCCGCACATCAAAGTAATCGTTGATAATGTAGCCCGCAGCCGCTATGAGCACAGTAGAGGTTGTAAGCAGCAGAAAATGAAACGGAGTAAGCACCGACGGCTGCACTGGCAATACCAGACATGCCCACACCACCGTCTGGGTGAGGAAGATGATCAGTAAATTTTGCCACCTCATTAGTTGCAGCCATGCCATTGGCAGTTGTATTAGTAGGGGAATTGTTGCCCGTATCTGGCAAAATAAAGTGTTATATACTATACATTACTGTGCTAATCGAAAATTAACAGTATACACAACAAAAAAAGCGGCTGCTTTAGACAAAGCAGCCGCACACGCCATAAATGAACCTTTCGGTTTTCCTCTCAAACCATCTTCACTCAATTCTTATTGTTTTGTGATGTTGAACACAGATGTTGCACCATCTACAGATATTACTTTAAGGATATACACACCTGTCGCCAGGTTGCTCATATCGAAACTTCCGTTTTTAGCGTCTTTCATTTCTGCTACTAAGCTACCAGTTACGTTGTACAAGCCTACATGTTTGGTAGTAGTGTTGTCGGTAGTAGCAAAGTTAAGTGTACCTGTTACTGGGTTAGGATATACTTTATAACCAGTTGCAGACTGCACAGCATTTACAGATACAGTTGCTTCTGGCAATGGAATCATAGCGCCGCCTGATGCCAAAGCTACCCACAAACCAAATGCTTTACCACCACTGTTAGCAGCAGTGTCAACAAAACCTGAAGCCACTACTGTTATTGCATCTTCATCAAGACCCAGTGTGGTAAGTGGAGCAGAGTATCTTTTTATTACTGCACTTCCTGCTGAGTTGGTTACATCTATTGTGTAGTTGTTGGTAGGCAGGTTCAAATAACCACCGCTGGCAAAGTTGCCAAAGGCAATATCATTAACTAATGTAGTAGTTCCTGCCTTTACGTCTACAACTGGTGCATCTGTGCTACCATGCACCACTAGCAAATCTGTAGTATCCATTGAGAATTTAGATATTTCTCTTCCTTGGTCATATATGCTCAAGCGGAAAGGTACAGTAGCTGCTGACGGTGTGTACCCCATAGGGCTTACTAAGCCATTTGCTACAATGATGTATCTTTTATCAGAGCTCAGTGTTACTGTAGCACTGTATATGGTATCGGCAACACTGGTACTGGTTTTAGGTGCTACACCTAGTGTCACTGGCACTCCTACAGGGGCGTTTACAAAAGGTGATGCTGTGCGAAACGCAAAGTTGTTGAGTAACAATGTGCCATTCAGGTACACATCTACTGAGTCTGCTGCAGCATCTGCGCAGTTGTGTATAACCTGTACACGTGCCACCTCTTCTAGTGGAATAAGTGCACCACCTGTTGCTGTTGCAGCCCACAATCCGAATGGGGCACCGCTACTATTTACAGAAGGATCTAGAAATCCAGATGCTACTACTGTAACAGAAGCACCAGTAAGGCTAAGTGTAGAAAGTGGTGCCGAATATCTTTTAACTACGGTACCTGTTGCTGTAGTTACGTCTACTACATAATTGGCAGTGGGCAATGAAACATAACCAGTTGAGTTGTACTGACCAAAAGCTATATCATTTACCAGTACAGTGTTACCAGCTCTCACATCTACCACTGGGGCATCAGTGCAACCATGTGCTACCAGTAGGTCTGTGTTGGTACCTACAGTGGCTGACTCACGAGCCATGTCATATACCGACAAGCGGAATGGAACTGTAGCTACAGATGGCGCATACCCTGTGGTACTTGCCAAACCATTAGCCACTATCACATATTTCTTAGCAGGGTCCAATGTCACCGTTACGCTGTAAAATGTATCTGCTACGCTCGTACTGTTCTTGGGAGCTACTGACAGTCTGATAGGTGTACCAGTTGCTGGTGCATCTATGAAACCTGTTGCTGTACGGAACGCAAAATTGTTGAGCAGGATTCCATTGTCCAGATACACATCTACAGAGTCAGCAGCTAAGTCAGCACTGTTGTGTATCACTTGTACTCTTGCTGTTTGGGCTGTAGCGCCCAATACGCCGGCAAGTGCGGCAGTAAGGAGGATTGATTTTTTCATTTTGTTTAAGTTTTCATCAAAAATACAAAACAAAACAACACAACAATCAAACTTAATCCTGTTTAACTTTTTTTTACAATTATTGAACAAAAAATACTAACCTACAATTAATAAAAAACCGAAAAACGAACCTTTTTGAACCTGCAAATAATCATTTCTAAACTTTTTTTTAACATTTGCCGACCCCGAAAATGATTTAACAAGCACAATAAATGAGCTCTACCAGCACCATAAGCAATGTTAAAGCACAACAAAACACTTCATTTTCTGCTTTTTTGCAACTAACCATTCATAGTATGCCCTACCTTTGACAAATGCTAAAAGTGATTTTCTGGATAATTGTTATCAGCATCATCCTCAGGATTATATTTTATTTCGTTTTACCCATACTTCGGGTAGCATTTACTGCCACTAATCAGATGCGCCGTATGCAAGAACAAATGAAGGAAATGGAACGAAATATGAACCAACCAACACCATCAGCAAGAAAAGTAAACAGAGATGGTGACTATGTAGATTATGAAGAACTAAAGTAATGGCTACAAGGTTTGTATTAATACTAGCCAGTGTTGTGTTGTGGACACACAACTGCAATGCACAACCCTGCAAAACAAACCTGTCTGTTATCAATACCCCATCTACTCTTGCCGAGAGTATAAAAACCAACCCTGCTGCAGCATTTGTGTCGCTACAGCACCACATACCTGACTTAGTCATAGACCTGAGATACGCCACCACTCACAACTTCACCCACAAAGTACTTTATCGCCATCCAGCAGCACTCTTGCGCAAGCCCCCTGCTGATGCACTAAGAAAAGTGCAAGAAGAACTAAACAAAAAGGGGCTAGGATTAAAGATATTTGATGCCTACAGACCCTTTAGCGTTAGCTGCATATTGTGGCAGCAAACCAGCGACAAACGCTATGTGGCCAACCCCAAACGGGGTAGTCACCACAACAGGGGCACAGCTCTCGACCTCACCATCATATACCTACGCACTGGCAAGGAACTGAATATGGGCACAGACTTCGACAACTTTACAGATACTGCACACCACAGTTTCTTACAACTGCCTCCTGAAGTACTGGCAAACAGAAGACTACTCAAAAACATCATGTGGAAACATGGCTTCAATTTTGTACCCACTGAGTGGTGGCACTACCACTGGCGCAATAAAAACTTCGATTTAGTAGATCTTGATTTTGACAGTATTAAGTAACAAATAACTGTGATTACTTTTACTTCCTTTCAATGACTACCACGTGTTGCACCGTATATTCCTTTTTGTTGTCAGTATATTTTTAGTATCTGTTGCTCATGCACAGACCCATGCCGACAATATAGACAGTATACTTCGCTCGCATGTATACAAGCTCACTGCTCGCAATATGATGGGAAGAGGTTATGTAGGTAGTGGTCAGAAAAAAGCAGCTATATACATCCACAACCATTTCACACAACTAGGTCTGTCTTCCACTCCAGGCATTACAGATATGCAGCAGTCTTACTCTTTCCCGGTCAATACGTTCCCCGGAAAAATGAATGTTTCAATAAATGGAAAAGAACTATCACCCGGCCAAGAATACCTTGTAGATGCTGCTAGTGCTTCTTACAACAGTCGAAAAACAATAGCTATAAAAGATCTTGCTGCGATAACTACTACCCAACAATGGAAGTACGCAAAAGCCACACTGAGCGACACATGTATTTGGCTCCTACTACACACAGATAGTATGTGCCGAAGCACTGGCATACCTAGCCACCAGTTACCCTCACTGTTGCCATCTGGTTGCTACATCATTCCCCAAAAAAGCAAACTAATGTGGACCGTAGCAGAACACACCAATGCTGCTACTGTGATATACATTCCAGATAGCTCGCTCCCACACTTACCATCTATTGCCAGCGTTAACATTAAAGCTACACTCAAAGAAAAGTTTGTAGCTACTAATATTGTAGCCTGTGTTCCAGGTACTTTGCCCGACAGTTTTATCGTATTTTCTGCCCACTACGACCATTTGGGTATGATGGGTAGCCAAGCTGTTTTTCCGGGCGCCAGCGACAATGCCAGTGGCACCGCTATGCTGCTTTATCTGGCTCAGTATTATGCCGCTCATCCCCAGCGCTACACTATGGTGTTCGTAGCATTTAGTGGCGAGGAGGCTGGTTTACTCGGCTCAGCTCACTTTGTGCAAAATCCACCATTCCCGCTGGGTGCTATAAAAATGCTCTGCAATCTGGATATTATGGGCGATGCTACCGATGGTGTTACTGTAGTAAACGCCACTATGCATCCCAAAGAATACGAGCTACTTACATCGCTCAACGAAAAATACAATTACCTACCTGTTATCAAAAGCAGAGGCAAAGCCGCCAATAGCGACCAATATTATTTTTCCAAAGCTGGTGTGCCTGCATTT
>JBIKKS010000060.1:0-8301 GCA_044360235.1 Flavipsychrobacter sp.
TTGCGGAATGCCACTGCGTGTGATATGCCATGCCCGATGATAACTGGCTTGTTGATACCCAATACTGGTGTACCACCATACTGCTCAAAGTTGAAGGTATCGAGAAATTCATCTTGAACACCTCTTTGTACTTTGAAGATATCGTACACAGACTCAGCCATCTTGATGATGACATTGCCTACAAAACCCTCGCATACTATCACCTCAGCTTTGTCGTAGAATACATCTCTGCCTTCTATGTTGCCAATGAAGTTGATACCCTTGAGCTCCTTGAGCAATGGATAAGTAGCCTGAGCAAGGATGTTACCCTTGCCTTCTTCCTCACCTATGTTCATAAGCCCTACCTTAGGATTGGGCATGCCCATGATGTGCTGAGAATATATAGAACCCAACTGTGCAAACTGTACCAGATGTTCTGGTTTGCAATCGGCATTGATACCTACATCGAGCATACAGTTGAACTTACCGTCCATTCTGGGTACTGGAGTAGCAATTGTGGGGCGAAGTACCCCATCGATAGTCTTGACAGAGTACATGGCACCAACCAGCATAGCACCAGTGTTACCGGCACTAATGAAGGCATCGGCAAGACCCTTAGCTAACATACCAAAACCTATAGCAATGCTAGAGCCCGGCTTTTCTTTGAATGCACGGGTAGGATGTTCGTCCATACCTATGATATCGTTAGCCTGAACGAAAGTATACCTGTGGGTGTATGCCTCTATCAACGGAAGATAAGGGGCGGCAGCACTTTCGTCGCCAATGAGCAACATATGCACCGGCGAATCGGGCATTTGCTCAAAAAACAACTGCACACCTTTTATAGCTTCTGCGGGGGCAAAGTCGCCGCCCATAATATCAAGCCCTATCTTCATAG
Organism: Flavipsychrobacter sp.; assembly: GCA_044360235.1. Classification (GTDB taxonomy): domain Bacteria; phylum Bacteroidota; class Bacteroidia; order Chitinophagales; family Chitinophagaceae; genus Nemorincola. Next base: position 878 of record JBIKKS010000060.1, read on the forward strand.
TTGAAAATAGTTTGGTTATTGAATAGTTTCAATATCTTCAGCAGCAGCTGATTCGGCAGGAGACTTATCTACTACCACGTTGCCACGATAGTACAATTTTCCTTCTACCCAATGCGCACGGTGACGCAGATGGCTTTCGCCTGTAGTTCTGTCGATGCTCCAGGTTTCTGCAGTTGCCTTGTAGTGAGTCCTGCGTTTTGCGCCTCTTTGCTGCGAGTGTCGTCTTTTAGGATTAGGCATTTTACTTAATTTATAATTGTTAACTTGTTATATAATAATAGCTACCGCAAAGGTAGAATTAGTTTTCGTTATTGTCAGTTGCTTCTTCGTCAATTTTTATTCCCTTCAGTGCTTTCCACAGTGGGTTAGTTGGCTCTTCTTCCTCTTCTTCTTGCTCTGCCAAACTATCCAGGAGTTTCAGTACTTCTTCGTTGCAACCCGGTTTACCTTCTTTAGTATCGGGGTGTATGCGTTGTAGCGGCACACTCAGCATAAGAAACTCATACATCCACACACTTACATCTATCACTGTATCTGCACGAGATATAAACACTACATCGTCTTCCTCTTCGGGTATCTCTGTTTCATCAACCCCCATTAGTTTTATGACCAGATTGAATTCATCCCACAGCTTCAGCTCAAAATCTTCTCCGCATCTGTCGCAAGCTACGGTTACTTTACCATCTATGTCAAACTTCAGCATGAAGAAATTTTCATGCTTATCAAACTCCATTTTGATACTGGCATTCCAGTTTTTGAATTCCTCGCCAGCCTCACGCTCCTGCATGAAACGATCATCAATATCGTACACGTAGGTTTTTGGTCCGGGTTTTAAACCCTGCCAGGCAATCTCAAACTCCCGGTTATACTTCATACCCTAACCCATCTTTACCACCCTTTTATGGGTATAGTTTTTAATACCCTTATCAGGGCACGGTGAAAACGGGCTGCAAATGTAGATAAAAAAATCGATGATTACATCAATTTATTTCGTTTCACCAAAAAAGCATGCAATACTTCGTCAACAGGCTTAGAAAGGTCTACTGCTACCCTATCTACATGATACTGGTGACATCGCTGCTCTATGAGGGTTCTGAATTCTTTCATTTTCGCTACATATTCGTCTTTTATTTGGTGTGGTTGCAGCTTTACCCGTTCACCACTTTCCATATCTACAAACTCGTAAGGGCGGTTTTCGAACTCAAAATCCATCTCCTGCGCACCATCTGCCACATGAAACAGTATTACTTCGTGTTTGTTATACTTGAGGTGTTGCAGTGCCGCAAATAGCTCCTCTATGTTGGCTGCATCGTCCATCATATCGCTGAATATAATAACGAGCGACCGCTTGTGCATCTGCTCTGCTATACGGTGTATGGCGGCTGCGGCATTGGTCACCTTATTATCTGTAGTGATGTTCAATGTGCGTTGCAGCTCATTGGTAAGCATACGGTAGTGACTGGGGGATGACCGGCACTCGGACATATAATATACCTGCTCATCGAACAGAGACAAAGCCGATGCGTCGAGTTGTCGCTTCATGAGTTGCAGCAGGCTGGCAGCAGCCACACACGAAAACTGTAGTTTGTTTATCTTCTGCGTATCGCGAGGAAACTGCATAGACGAGGAGGTATCTATAACGATACAGCACCTCAGGTTAGTTTCTTCCTCAAACCGCTTAATGAATAATTTGTCGGTGCGTCCGTACACGCGCCAGTCTATATGCCGGAGCGGATCGCCTTGGTTATACAACCTATGCTCGGCAAACTCAACCGAAAAACCATGAAAAGGACTTTTGTGTAACCCCAATATAAAACCCTCTACCACCTGCCGGGCTATCAGTTCTAAGTTTTCGTTGAGTGGTTGTTGTAGCAGCAAAGCTTGTAGTTTAAAAAAGTAGGGTAAAGTTATGGAAAGCAATACATAATAGTGTCAGCGACAATCAACTAGTAATGACCTAAAATTTCAACCGTGCTTCTACTTTTTTGAGGTATGCCAGAGTGGCTTTGCTCACTACAGTTCGTTTTTCGGTGAAAGGAATGCGCAAAATTTGAGCTATAGCAGCCATAAAAGCCCCCCAGTTGCCCTTAGCTGTGCGTATATATTGTAGCGCCCAGCCGATAGCGGTAGTGACAAAATACTTGAATGGGAGGTATCGCCATGCTACCTTGCTTTTGTTCACCCATTGCATCTGCAATTTTTTGTAGCTAGGCTGCCTGCCCAGTGGCGATTCTTTGTGCGCTACCGTTACTGCGTTATCGTAGCCTATTGTATAACCTGCATTGAGTATACGGTAACTAAGGTCGTATTCCTCCATGCCATAATGAAAGTCTGTGGGGTATAGCCCAGTTTTGGTTATAACCTCTGCTAGCATGATGTGTGCACCACCAGCAAAGTAGGCTGTATGAAAACGGGGTATTGCAGCATACTTATCATACTTCTTGTGGGGGAAAGCAGTGACCTGTACCTCTCGTGTATCATAGTACACCACCCCAAATGTGATAATACCTGTGTTGGATGTTTTGAAGAAAGGCTCATCGAACAAACTCGACAACTTCACCAAATCATCTGCAGCAGTAAATACCATATCATCATCTAGGCTTAGCAGCAATTCGCCAGTGGCTATCTGCATGAGTCTATTTCTACCTCTCGCTACGCCCAAATTTTCGTCGGACCATATGTAAGTGATGTTCAACTGTGGATTAGATGCGATGTAATCTGTCACAGCACTATATTCATCGGTTGAAGCATTGTTGAGAATGAGTATCTCTTGCAGTACATTGTTAATGTGTAGCTGTGTACCCAAATTAACCAATAGTTCCAGCAAATCTGCTGGGCGATTGTAGGTAATGATGAGTATGGAAATACGTTTGCTCATGAAGATGGGCGTAAAAATACATCTTCTGCACGTATCCTGACGCCCAAAGGTTAGTGTAAGGTGTTGTACCGCTATTTGTAGTAGCTACTCACTACCTTTGTTAATTAGAATACAGAATTGACAATGTAAACATGCCCAAAAACAATAAAATAAACAATGGGAATATATCTTACCTAGCAAGACTGGGATGGATATTTATTGTCATTTGTTTGCGGGTAAGCATTCCAAGCATTGCATCGGCACAAACTACTCTAAGTGAACTTGCTGAAACTGCGCGCAAAGCACAAGTAAAACAAAATAATGACTCTGCCATTTATTATGCCGATAAGGCTATAGCACTAATACTATCGCAGCCAGATACTGCTGCACTATTAAAAGCTATGCGGGTAAAGGGTAAAGCACTGTTTGCGCAAAAGAAACATAAAGAAGCGGTAGATCTTTACTTTGCCGCTCTGCGACTTTGCAGTAGTCCTAATTACGCTAAAGAAAAAGCATTACTTTATGGTGAGTTAGGTTATGCCTACTACAACCGCAATCAGGGTAAAGAAGCCAAACAATATTACCGTCAGCAAATAGAAATTTTCAGAGCGCTACAAGGAGAAGATAGCTTGGGCAATTATTATATCAATCTGGCAGTAGCACATCAACGATTAAAAGAATTTGACAGCTCTAGACTTATACTCGATAGGGTAAAAGCCATACTGAATCGTATCAAAGATAGCACCATGTGGGGCTATTACTACATAAATATGGGTGCTAACTATACCTACATTGACAAACCGGACTCTGCCAACCTGTGTAATGTAGCAGCATCTGCAATATGGAAAGCACTGGGAAATGAAAGTCAGTTGTTCAGAGCTACATTCAATATAGGCTTCTATCAGTTTCAGAAAAACAACTTTACAGAAGCTATAAAGTACTACCAGCAATCGCTGGCAGCTGCGCAAAAGTTTGCTGGTCAGCGAGATATTGCGCACCTGTATGGCACTATGGCAGAAAGTTATGCTGCTGTGAACGATTATAAAAATGCCTACAATTCTCTGTACTTATATGCCACCATCAATGACTCATTTTATAATGCAGACATAAATAGCTATGTACTTAAACTGGATAAACAATACCAAACCGAGCAAAACAAAGCAACTATACAGGCGCAGCAACTAGAACTGAACATATCTAAATTAGCTATCGAAAAACATCGAAACACGATACTATGGGTCGTAGTTATAGCTGTACTATTGCTCTCTGCGGGCGCAGGGGTGTTTGTATACTTGAACTTCAGGCAGAAAGTGAAGCAGCAGGTAGAAGAGGCTAAAACCCGCTTTTTTGCCAATGTGGCACACGAAATCCGCACGCCTTTGTCGATGATACAAGGACCTATAGAGATACTTCAAAAAAACAATACCGACCCAGCTATGGCGCAGCAGCTGAGCACAGCTGCCCGTAACACACAGCGGCTTAATGACCTGATAAACCAAATGCTGGATATATCTAAAATAGATGCTGTGCGCTACACACTACATGAAAGCGTGGGCAGCATTACAGATTTTGTGCAGCAACTATGCCAACAATACCAGATACAAGCAGCAGAAAAAAACATTTCATTTGTTTGTAATGCCGATGCAGATGTACCCAATGTGTTGTTTGACAAAGATGTAATAGAAAAAATACTGAATAATCTAGCTGGAAATGCCATAAAGTATACCCCTAATGGCGGAAGCGCGGGTGTGGACATGACTTTATCTGCAATCAGTGAAGCAATGACACTGACCATAAATGTATGGGACAATGGACCCGGAATCCCTATGGAAGAACAAAACAAAATATTCGAACGTTTTTACCGCTCCTCTACTGCTGGCAAGTCTGGCATTAAGGGTGTGGGTATTGGTTTGTCATTATCTGCAGACCTTGCACGGTTGTTGCATGGCTCTTTGTCAGTAACCAGCACACCCGACAAAGGATCTGTTTTTACATTGGTATGCCCATTGCACATAGCGCAGCAAGCCACGACAACTCAGGTGAATGAGTCAGCATTCACATTACTTCTGATTGAAGACGACAAGGATATTTTGGAGTTCAATACAGGCATCATGACCGATGAGGGCTATAATGTAATAGCGGTATCGAATGGCACAGATGCTGCTAATATGCTGACCAACTCGCTACCTGACCTCATTGTCACAGATCTGATGATGCCTGGCAAAGATGGCAATGAATTACTGAAAGACATTAGAAACAATACACTAACCGCACATATACCAGTCATCATTTTGAGTGCAAAGGCTGCAGCACAATCGAGAATTGATGGGACAGCGAGTGGGGCACAGGCTTATCTGGCTAAGCCTTATAGCCCAACCGAGCTTGTAGCACTGGTAAAAAATCAACTTTCTATTGTAACACACTACAAAGAACGCTATCAGAACATGGTGGCTGATACACAGCAAAATGTAGAAGATAGATTTTCGGGCACAGACCCATTCACTCAGAGGTGTTATACTATTATACAGGAGCAACTGGACGACCCTCAACTATCTGTAGAAAAGCTTGCTGAGCTGATGAACATTAACAGAAGCCACTTTCAGCGCAAGATAAAAACACTGACAGGCTTCTCGCCATCAGAACTGATAAGGAAAATAAGACTGGAAAAAGCTTTAGAAATCCTACTGAGCAAACAAAGTAATATTACCGAAACAGCATACGCTACGGGCTTTACTTCACAATCTTACTTTACTAAGTGCTTTACAGAACATTTCGGATATCCACCCAGCCAGGCAGGCACAGATGCTGCTATTAATAAAACCACCTAATCGGCAAAAAGTATGGTTTATATCTATTTTGCCTTTACTGACACCATATCGAAGACCACGCTATATAAGCACCAGCAGCAACTGCCCGAACATCTGAAAAATAGACTGAACAACATAACTCATGATGGTAGCCGTACTAACAGCCTTAGTGGCCTGATTATAACAAACAAACTGCTTACTGACCTACAAACCGGATTGAGTCTAAATCAACTATCTTACCATCACCATGGCAAACCCCTATTACCTAATGGCTATAGTATAAGTATAGCCCATTCGGACAATATAGTACTATGTGTCTGCTCTGCTACTGGCAATGTGGGCGTAGATGTAGAGTCTGTGGAAAACAGTAATAGCCTGGACTATGAAGATTACCTGACACCGGCTGAAATAACTGCTTTAAGTTTAGCTCATGACCCCAACAAAGTTTTCAAACAAATGTGGGTGCGCAAAGAGGCAGTACTGAAAGCAGATGGCATAGGACTACTGCATCCGTTAAGCGAACTTGATGTAACCCTCAACACTGCTAAGCTACTCAACACTACATACTACCTGCACAATGTAGCTATAGAAAAGGGTTATGTGGCAGCGCTGGCTACTACTCAACCCAAGTGTATAGTGACGGTGAAAGAAGTATCATTTTAGAACTGCTGCATGTTACAATTCTCACCATTATTTGCCACTGACAATACACATACTATCTTTGCCGCCACATGGGACACAAAAAACTAATAAAATTTCAGGCAATAGAAACCTACAGAAATGTACTGCAACACCCTGAAAACATGGCTGGCAACTGGCACAAGTTCTTTGACAACACCAATCCGGTGACACTGGAACTGGCTTGTGGCAAGGGCGAGTATAGTCTAGGGCTAGGCAGAGAACATGCTAATCGCAACTTTATAGGTGTAGACATAAAAGGCAATAGGATATATACTGGCGCTAAAACAGCACTACAAGAGGGGCTGAATAATGTGGCCTATCTGCGAACACACATAGGGCAAATAACCAACTATTTTACCCAAAACGAGGTGGAAGAAATATGGATCATTTTCCCAGATCCTTTCTTGAAAAAAGAATCTAACAGACTCACCCACCCTCGCTACCTGCACCTATACGAGCAAATGCTGAAACCCGGTGCTACCATAAACCTAAAAACAGACTCGAAAGAACTCTACGACTTTACATTGGAAACAATAGCCGAGCAAAACTGTCCTGTACACCAAAACATAGCTGACATCTATGGTAAAAATATGGCTACAGGACCACTAGCAATACAGACCTTCTACGAAAAAATGCACCTTGCCGATGGCAGAACTATCTATTTCATTTCGTTCTCGCTGCCAGCAGATGGGGTAAAGCTAACCGGCAGGTTCAACAAAGAAAATATAACCGAGATAGACGAAGAAGCAGATAACTAAGAATTAGCCATGCAAGAAGGCAAAGACTACTACATTACTCCATATGGGTTATTGACTTTTACCGCGCACTATCTGCTACAGAGAGGCTACTGTTGTGGCAATGGCTGCCTCAACTGTCCGTACCATTACGAAAACGTACCTGAGCCTAACCGCTCTCTGCTGCAACAAAAAAGAAACAACAATGGCAACAACCCACCGGGAAAAGGATAGCCTGTACAATACCATATACGATTTGGTACGCTGCATACCTGCTGGGCGTGTAACCAACTACGGTGCTATAGCCAAGGCAATAGGCACGGCATCAGGCGCACGTGTAGTGGG
>JBIKKS010000062.1:0-8198 GCA_044360235.1 Flavipsychrobacter sp.
ATGCATCTGCACTTTCCATAGGTGGGTTAGCTGATAGTACAAAATCTATTTTGTTGTTGTGAAAGAGCTTTAGCATTCTTTCATCTGCACACAGTATTTGTGTCCAGCCAAGGTTTTCGTATAGTATACTAATGCTACTCATTAAATCCAGTTCGCTATCGCAAAAGATAAATTTGCCACCTAGACTTATAAATGTTTCTGCAAACACCTCTTCGGGTGAATAACTAGATTGTGCATAAATAGGGTCTGATTTTTTTTCGGCATCAGGATAAGGCATTGGTAGTTTCTCTTCACTAATGCTTTTCCTGATTTTAGCTAGTATATTTTCCTTTGCTTTAGATGTTTTGAAAGTTTGCATTGGTAGCAAATTTAATGAAGCTGAATTAGTTCTAATAGCAATGTGAACACTTTAGGTGTTCACATTGCTGGTACTGAGGTTATTTAAATACACTATTATGCAATATTTGTTGTGTCGTTTTCGGGTATTGATATTTCATCATCTTCTATTGGTGAATTATCTTCGTATGGACGTTTGCCAAGTAGTCTTTCCATATCGTCTTTGAAGAGTACTTCTTTTTTTAGCAATTCTTCAGCTATTATTTTTACACCATCCATTTTATCATTGAGCAGTGCTTTTACTCGGCTGTAAGCTATCTCTACGAGTTTTCTTACTTCATCGTCAATTATCTTGCCCGTTTCTTCTGAGTATGGTTTAGAGAAGCTGTTTTCGTTTTGTGGGTCGTAGAACGAAATGTTACCTATTGCACTATTCATACCATACATAGACACCATAGCATAAGCCATCTTGGTGATGTGCTGCAGGTCGCTAAGGGCACCTGTAGAGATCTTGCCAAATACCAACTCTTCTACAGCTCTTCCACCTAATGACATACACATGTCATCCATAAGGTGATCGGTGGTACGGATGTACACTTCTTTAGGTAGGTATTGTGCATAGCCGAGTGCTGCTACACCACGTGGCACAATGGTTACTTTGACCAATGGGTGTGCATGCTCTAAGAACCAACCTGAAACTGCATGACCAGCCTCGTGATAAGCAATAATTCTTTTCTCTTCTGGAAGAATGATTTTATTTTTCTTTTCCAGACCACCTATTACACGGTCTATAGCGTCATTGAAGTCGCTCATATCTACTTCGCTTTTGCCTTTCCGAGCTGCTATAAGTGCTGCTTCGTTGCAAATATTGGCGATATCGGCACCAGCAAAGCCGGGTGTTTGGATAGCCAGTTTTTTGATATTAAGGTCTTTTGAACGTTTGATGGGTTTGAGATGCACATCAAATATTTTTTCTCTACCTTTTACATCTGGAATATCTATAGAAATCTGGCGATCGAAACGACCCGGGCGCAGAAGGGCTGCATCCAGCACGTCAGGTCTGTTAGTAGCTGCCAGCACTATGATACCACTGTCGCCGCTAAAACCATCCATTTCTACCAGCATCTGATTGAGGGTGTTTTCACGCTCATCATTGCTCATCATCATGTTTTTGCCACGTGCCCTGCCTATGGCGTCTATTTCATCAATAAATACGATACAAGGAGCTTTTTCACGAGCTTGTTTAAATACGTCTCTTACTCTGCTGGCACCCACACCTACAAACAATTCTACAAAGTCAGAACCAGACATTGAAAAGAAAGGAACCTGGGCTTCGCCAGCCATTGCCTTTGCCAGTAAGGTTTTACCAGTACCGGGAGGACCTACCAGTAAAGCACCTTTTGGTATTTTACCACCCAGTGCTGTATACTTTTTAGGGTTTTTAAGGAAATCTACAATTTCCATTACCTCTACCTTAGCTTCGTCAAGACCAGCTACATCATTAAAGGTGATATTAACACGAGTACCTTTTTCGAACAGCTGAGCTTTTGATTTGCCTATGTTGAAAATGCCACCTGCACCGCCTGCGCCACCACCTGAGCCCATTTTGCGGAAAACCAGAAAATACATAGCAACCAAGAATATAATTGGCAACAGGAATGTCTGTAAGAATGCATGCAACACATCGCCATGAATGTCATAGATAACAGGAATCTTTTCAGGTTCTGTCATATCTTTCTGAGCATCAGCTAGGTCTTTGTTGAACTGCTCTACACTGCCTATTTTGAAAGTGAAAGCAGGTATTTTATCATTGGCAGTAGCTAAAGATGGTACTTTTCCGGGTGTTGGGGGCGGTACAGTACCTGGTTTTAGGAACACTTCTACATGTTCTTTATTAACCACAACTACTTTGTTTACTTGTTTTTTACCCAAGTACTCTTTGAATTCTTTGAAACTTTTTTCGGTAACAGAAGCACCAAAGTTGCCGCCATAAAACTGCGCACCGACGATAGCGAGCAGTATGAGTCCGTAAATCCAATAAATGTTGAATTTTGGACCTTTACGTGGGGCATTAGGATTATTATCATTACCTGGTCTTAGATCGCCGGGTGGGGTATTCTGCTTATTATCTTCCATCTTATAATTAATCGAATAAACAATATTTCTTTAAAATCAATAAGCTATTATCAATGTTCAGCTTTCTGTGCATCTTCCCACAGACTTTCTAGATTATAAAAAGAGCGTTGCTCATGTTGGAAAACGTGAACCACGATATTTACATAATCTACAAGTGTCCATGTGTCACCATATTCTTTGTGATATGGTTTTTCGCCACATTCCTTTTCTACTTCATCTATGATGTTATCGGCAATAGATTTGAGATGTGTATTGGAATTTGCTTCACACAGTATAAAAAAATCGGCTACAGCTTCATCAATCTTCTTCAAGTCCAGCGACACTACTTCAGCTCCCTTCTTATCCTTTATGGCGTTTATTATAGTTTTAAACAGTTTACTGTTTTTATTGAGGCGGGGTGCCGTTACTTTGCGTTCTTTTAATTCTTTGATTATTTTGTCCAACTCTGTTTGTTAGTTTTGTTTGGTAAATTTCCTAAATTGTTTTACCAAAATTATAAATCTTTTCCCACTTAACCACATGATAAAAACGGAATTAGGGTTAATATCACTTGATACTGTTGATAGTACCAATAACTATGCCATGCAACTCATCAATGACGATAAGGCGTATCATGGGCTGACAGTGCAAGCGGACAGACAGACCCAAGGCAAGGGGCAACGTGGCAGGGTTTGGCAGTCAGTATCGGGTGAAAGCCTGTTGATGAGTGTAATTCTTGTACCAAAACATGCTTTGTTGCATCAATTTGTGTTTTCGGCAGGTGTATCAGTGACAATTGCCAATGTTTTGCAAAAGTACACTGAGAGTAAAAAAATACAGATTAAGTGGCCCAACGATATTATAGTCAGTGACAAAAAGGCAGGAGGCGTGCTAATAGAGAATGTATTGCAAGGTAGTAGGTGGGTTTATAGTGTAGTTGGTATAGGTATCAATATTTGTCAGGACAAATTTTCAGATGAGCTGTTTCACGCCACGTCTTTAAAAATGGCGACAGGTAAAAAGCTAGATATTATAGATTTGTGTGTAGAGATAAGTAAATCTGTAACTGATTATGCAGCAGCTATTCTGCCAATAGACCAAATAATGAGCGATTACAATAAAATGCTATTCAAACGAAATTGTTCTCAAAAAATATCGGACAACACAAAAACATGGACAATATTACCTAAAGAAGTAAGGCAAGATGGAGTGCTACTAGTGCAAAACGAATATGGAGCAATAGTGGAACTAGTGCATGGCCACCAAACTTGGTTGTGGGGGTAATGCTATCATTTTTTTATTTCTCTGTAAATTCTTCAATTTTTAAGTCGTCAACAATCAAGTTTTTATTGCTGAATTTATTCCAAACGTAGAGATATACGTGTGATACGTCGTTACTAGTTAATTTCAGATCAACAAAAAGCGTGGATTTTTCCCCTGATTTCAAAAATCTGCTGGTACGTAGTCTGTTTTCTTTTACATATATGTCGTTGTTATCTACTCTCAATGACAACATAGGCGAATGCCATGTATATGTTTCGGGGTCTGGGCTATAAAACGTAGCTGTTGCTCGCAACCATGTACCAGGTTTAGGGTTGGAATAGTTTATTTTAAGTGATTTTATGTGGTAAAATTGTTTGTTTAGTAGTAGGTTTTTGCCACCTTTAATGCTGTCAGTAAAACAGTTGATTGCACTGCAAGTGTCAAAATTGTTAGAGTATAAAAGTTTAATATTTTGAGGAGTTCCTTCATAAAGGTCTGGTGCATCCAGTAGTTTTTTTGTAGACGAAGGAGCGCTCCATTGGCCAATAACCCGCCAGTAATAAGCCTTTGACATACTTTCGCTATCGTATAACCCGCCATTGTGATATTGTACAACCACCCAAATATTGAGATAGATAAAAAATGCTGCCAAAACTGTAAATACTACAGACAGTATCTTTTTGTTGCGAACATAGTGCACCAACGCAGCCAATGGAATACATAACACAGCATAACTCTGCACCATAGCCCTGCCACCATACCACCATACATCCCATGCCGACACCAGATAATAACTAACCAATGAGAATACTATTATAGCCACCTTATGTTTGCCATATTTGGCAAATGGCAGAAACCCTATTAGTGCTAATATCATTAACGGGCAATACGTAAGCCAGCCGCAGCGATAGTTGAAACTATATAAAATGGCATGAGGATGCAGCCAAGAAAAAGTCTGTCCGCCATAACTATATACCAACCAATGACCAGAAACATACTTCCAATAAAATAACTGTATAAAGATAACCGCACTGGCAGCTACTACAGCTAGAATCATTTTTTTGAAATGTTGTATAATGTTCTTTAGGTGGGTTTTGATGGCATAGAGTGATAGTGTATCTAAACCCCACAGTAATGGAATGATGAGCGAAACAATTTCTGTGGGGCGGGTTAAAGTGGCTAACCCCACTAGCAGCCCAATTCGCAAAGCGTGTTTGTAGCTAAAAGATTGATAGAAATAATAGGTATTGAGTAGTATAAACACGTACAACGTAAAGAGCCAAGTATGAGACATACCCACATCAATACTAGCATAATTGAGATAATTGGTGCCAATTACTAATAAAAATATTGTAATGGCAACAACTTTGTCTGAGTAAAAAAGTAAGAGAAATTTTCGGAAGTACCATAAACCCAGCAGCCCTATAAGTAATCCGGCTATTTGTATTCCTAACTGATAAGGGACTGAAAATCCATCTTGTGGGTAACCCAGTAACCCCGCGACAATATGTGATGCTGCAAAAAATGGCAGGTACATAAAAGCCATGCCCGAAGAATATTTCATCACAAAATTGCCGTTATCGAGTGGCATAGATTGTTGAGGTTCGGTAAAAGTTGGTTGGTATTTTTGAAGAATGGAATCTTTGAATGCGATTTTTTTAAGGTCCTTGTAAATGAAAGTAGCTGGCAAATACCAATAATACCCAGATACATCCCAGCTAATAGTAGCTTCAGTAGCAGATTTGTTCCATCTGGGATAGAAGAAAAACGACGAATAACAAAGTACTATTACAGATAAGATGTAGGCAATCCTAGAAAGCATGTAGCAAAGTAATAAAACTTTACATCAATGAAACGAAATGTGCTTTATTATGTTGCTACTTATGCACAACATTCATATAACAAGAAAGGCTACCAATTGGCAGCCTTTCTTGTTATATTTATTTGTAAGGTTATTTATTTAGTAATAAGCATTCTTGATTGAAGCTTATTACCATTTTGGTTAACAAACAGAAGCGTATAAATGCCGCTCTGCAAATCAGAAGTTTCTATTTCTACGTGTGAATTGGTGCAATCGATAGTTTTCACTACTCTTCCCACAGCGTCAATTACGTTGATTGTGCCGCTAACATTTGTAATGCCAGCTATATCTATGTACACTTTGTCGGTAGCAGGATTTGGGTATGCATCCATTGACAATGTATTGGCATCCACAGTAATTACACCTGATATTGGTGTATTAGTGTAGAAGTATTGAGTGTATTTGCAGCCAAAATCGTGTGCATAAGTACCAGAGTATACATATCCATTCATTAGAATGTTGGCGTTTGAGCCATATTTTTTAATAAATAAGCTACCTCCATTTACGCCAGCGCTAGGGTTGGCATCATAAAGCCACCAATGTAGCCCGTCACAACCACCATCAGCAATTTCGAATCTGTAACAACCTGTAGGCAGGGTAACGGTATCCGTGTACAACGTATTGATCGCTGCTCCTGTACGCTCACGAACAACAACATTATTTTGGTCGTAAATTTTCCAATTGGTTTGGCTAGTGCCACCAGCACCTGTTTGGTTGTTAGGTCTGAACATGACGCGGAATTGACCATCCCATTTGGGTGAAGGTGCGAAATCAGACATCATTTTATCGTTAGTACTATCTGCATCGCCACTACCATTAACAGAGGTGATTTTCACTACAAAAGTTTTAGTACCTGTACCGCCAGCTATTGATTCGAGGTTGGTAAGGTCTGGAAGGGAGATCTGCGTAGACTCCAGTGGATTGAGTGTGCCAGACCATGTGTAGGTCTGCATAACAGAGTCTTTGATACCATATTCAAATGAAATAAGGTTGATAAAGGCTGCACCTCTGTTTTTTACAGTTATTTGTGGTGAACCACAAATAGGGTTTTGTCTGAAATGATTTTCATTGTTGGTAGGAGAGATGATGTCCTCTATAGATGCATCTTTGGTTTTATTGATGGGGCCATAGTGAACAAGGTGGGTCTCGGTTATATAGCTACCCAAACCACCACCAGTGCTGGTGTATGCATCGAAATCTAATTTTATATTAAATGGAGTTCCAGCAGTTATGCCTGGGAGTTTATGCACATTGGGGTCAACCAAATCACCTGGGCACCAGTTGGCACGGTCGAATAACCATGTGCCTGACTGTGGGTACAATTCGTTAGAACCGCAATTGTCTCTCCATATTGCTTTTGTGGCTATAGAAGTACTGTTTAATACAACTTGATAGTTTTTTGAAAGGAACTCGCAACAACCCGCATCATCACTGCCATGACCAGTTATGTTAAACTTAAGTTCTGAATTTTGTGAACCTGAAGGAGCTGTAGCAGTTACTTCTGCGAAATAGGTATCTATGTCTGTAGCGCCGCCGTAGCTGTAACTACCACGCCATAAGCGTTCAATACCTATAACATTCCTGTCAGGAGTGCCTTCAACGAATGCAAATTTTATATTTCCGGTAAATCCACCAGAATAACCAGAGTAATGCAAACGTACAGTGCCGCTGCCTTGCAGTTTGCTGGCATAATCCGTAACATCAAATACATATCTATGCGTCCAGCTAGCAGGAGTGCGAGGAGCGCCAGAGTTGGCGTATGGCGTTATCAATCTACCCAGTTCCAGTGTGTCGCCACCGGGAGTCATCAAATAGTTTTGAACTGTATAATCCCAGTCGCCACAATAGGTAGGAGAACCAGGGCAAACGTACTTACCTATGGTAACTACCATGTAAATATTGCGGTAAGTACCCGTACTTGGGAAAGTAACGGTGGAATCGTAATTGCCATACCACGACAACTGCGATATGTTAGCTTGTACCCATGTAGTGTCTCCTGGTGCAGCCGATGCTAGTCCGGCAGACAAAAGAAATGCACCGAAAAGTAGTTTAAGTTTATTCATTACGGAAAGTTAATTTGTACTTCAAAGATAGATAATAATGGCTTGAAATATAAAACGGCGTTATGTAAATAAAAAATGACAAATTAGTGGATAAATATTGCAAAAGCTGGTCGGATTAAAAGGAGCATTACTACATGTTTTTGCCATAAAAGCTCATTTAATGATATGGTAAATAACAGGTTCATGTCATTTAAACTATAGCATTATGAACTGAAAATGTGTGGGGCAATTAGTCTAATTTTGAGATTGATATTGACAAAAAGAAAACAGACAACCAATGTTTACTGCTACTACACAAATAAGGGTAAGATATGGCGAAACAGACCAGATGGGATACTTGTATTATGGAAATTATGCATTGTACTATGAAGTAGGCAGGGCTGAGGCGATAAGGGAGTTGGGGTTTACGTACAGGCAATTGGAAGAGATGGGGGTAATGATGCCAGTAGCTGAGCTAAACGCAAAATACTACAGACCGGCACTCTATGATGACCTGATAACTGTCAAAACAACACTTCATGAGTTGACAGGAGGTACAAAAATTCAATTTCATACCTCAT
>JBIKKS010000063.1:0-8167 GCA_044360235.1 Flavipsychrobacter sp.
TCTTTGTTGTTGAGGCTTTATTTTATGCACGGGCATGTAAGAGAAGCCTACAACTTCTTCATCTCCATCTTGAACTTCCATCTTAGAATAATCTAGACTTCTACCATCTACCCTTGGAGGAGTACCAGTTTTAAGTCTATCTGTTTCAAAACCCAACTCCACTAGTTGTTCTGTGATACCCGTAGCTCCTTTTTCACCCATCCTTCCACCACCAAACTGCTTTTCTCCTACATGTATTACACCATTTAGGAAGGTTCCGTTCGTAAGAACTACACTCTTAGCACGTATCTCTTGACCCATTCCTGTTACTACACCCTCAATTGTTCCACGTGAAACAATCAATCCTTTGACCATATCCTGCCAAAAATCTACATTAGGTGTGTTCTCTAACATCTCTCTCCACGTACTAGCAAATAGCATTCTGTCGTTCTGGGTACGTGGACTCCACATACCAGGACCCTTTGACTTGTTGAGCATCCTAAACTGTATAGTACTCTTATCACTTACTATACCACTATACCCACCCATCGCATCTATCTCACGAACTATCTGACCTTTAGCAATACCACCCATCGCGGGGTTGCAACTCATTTGAGCAATGGTCTGCATATTCATTGTAACAAGCAAAACCTTTGAACCCATATTTGCAGCAGCGGCGGCAGCTTCGCATCCTGCATGACCAGCACCCACAACAATCACATCATATTTTGGAAACATACTGCAAAGATACAACCACACTATAACAACTATACAACTGAAGCAGTGAAGATTTATAAATTTTTCTTCGCACCGTTCGCAATTATGTTTTGCGTTACTATCCAAACCAAAATTTGGCACAAAATTTGCATACACAAAGCGTATAGAAAACAATTATGACTGTATATAAATTGTTCCACGTGAAACAACTGTGAAAGATTATCGCCATTTAATAATATTATATACTTTTGTACGTTATAGACACGAAGGACTTCTGATGATAACCCAATTAACCATAACTACCTTACTTGCTGCCGCTATTATGGGGAGTGGCAGTATAGCATATAGTCAAGGTTATGACAGAAGTAATTTGACAAAAATTGAACACAAATACACGATAGGTTTTGAAAGGCAGGTTTACACACTATACAATAACAATAGAGTGGGTATTAGCAACAAAACCAAAACAGCTGAAGAGTATACTAATAGAATATTATTCAGAATGAAAGTAACTACAAGGCTAAGATTAGAAACTGGCTTAAGTTTCAGAGATATTAATAAGATACTAAGTAATAATGGTAAACAAGCTAAAACAATAACCTTCAATAGTCCATTAATAAACTCTATACCGCTTACCATCCAATACCAGTTGCAAAATGAGCGTAAAAGACTGCGACCCTATATAGGGACAGGTGTACAATTCTACAATGGCAATAGCTCACCTAATACAGCGATAGTAAATGATGAAATGGGAATATCGAACGGGCTTAAGTACATCAACATAATATTTACTCAGGGATTGATATACGACATCACTCCTGACCTGCAAATAAGCCAATCGATACATATCATACCTGACAACGGAATAAGGCCAATAGGCATCAACATTGGTGTTGGCTACCGTATTAAATAAAGCACCTGAAATCCGACAAATTATTATCTACAAAATCCCTAGCTAAATAGCTGGTTTCGGCATGTGTACTACTATTTAGCTACAAACAAATAAAGAGATAAGAGAAAATAATAGAATTGACTGTTGATGTGACAAAATAACCGCACAAACTAGCAAGCTACACGATAAACAATAGATACATAGCAAAAAAAGAGCAGCTAATATTAGCTGCTCTTTCTGTAAAATCTAAGATTGAATTACTTAGCTATAACGAAGTTCCTTGATACTGCTTTCGTATCGGTATTCATTACAAAGAAGTAGTTACCTGGAGTAAGTTTAGAAGTATTAACTGAGAAATTACCAGTTTTTACGTTGCTGTGAACTTCCTTGCTGACAAATCTTCCCAAACCATCAATGATAGTGAACGTAACTGATTTTGAAGTGTTTTCAAGATCAACTGATACATTCATTACATCTTTTGCTGGGTTAGGAAACAAAGAAACCTTCGTGTCTGTAACTGTAGGTACGTTATTCACGCTTACTGGGCTGTTGTTTGCTATCATAGCTACTGATGGTATAAGACCACGAGTGCTACTAAAGTTGAAAGAGTCAACAGAATTTACGAAGCTGACGAAAGTACTAGGTGTAGGAGTATTAGCACCTGTAGGAGTAGCGATGATGTCGTCTGTAGATGTGTTAACCAAACTAGCATAGTCGAGGTTGCTATTGTTGAGCTGGAAACGACCATAGATACGTGGGTAAGGATGCACAATACCATCAGCACCCAAGAAATGAGAACCTGGTACACCTACAGCTAAGTAATACCAACTATCTGCTTCAAGGTAGATAGTCTTAGGATTGCCAGATGCTGGATCACCCATACTAGAGAAATTCAACAATGCACCTGATGTATCATTTACACCATCATAATTATGTACGCCTAAAGACGCAAGTGTTAACTCACCATTCTGCAATACGCTATCAGCAGGTTGTCCACCAGAACCATCAGCCCATTTGAACAGATAAATATTTGCTGGAGTGCCTAACGGACCTGCAGTATTAGTAGATAAAGAATACTGTACACGAGATATTGATGTACCGCCGGTTTTAACATAGTACATAGGACCCCATAAGAAATCACCACCTGCATTGAACGAGTAACCTATAGTTCTTACTGGAGCGTTATTAGCCAGGTCGTAACGACCTTTAGAATACAAGCTATCAGTAACATAGAAAGACGAAGTGATACTGTTATCTGCTGGATATGCGTCAGCAGTTGAGTGAGTGATGTTGTAAGTAACATCAAAACGTCCTTTACCACTTGCAGACAGATCATACTCAGCATCATCAAACATTGCGTATATTGAATCGGCAGAAAGGAATGATGAAAGAGTAACAGTGTTGGTGTGCTGTGTAGCTGGTACGCTAGTTTCAGAAGGAGTGAAAGTAGTAGTGCTCGTTAAATTTACACCTGAAAGGTCGTTAGTACCATAGTTAGCTATAAACGCGCCATCTACCATTTTGTAAGGATATGGATTGCCGCTAGCACCTAACTGATTTGATGGTATAGCATAGTTATGCCATCCTGCAATACCACCTGGTACAAAACCTGCATCATTAGCAAGACCAAGACCCCATGGAGTGATGGTAAAACGTGCAGTATCACCAGCTCTGTAACGAGCACCAATAGCATCACCATCTTCTTTAGAAATCATGAATACCGGAATATCCAAACCTACGGTAGAGCACATAGTACCAGAACCCATACCAACTGGACCACCGTTTACATTGTTAACTATAACGCAAGCTATGGCACCAGCCAAATCAGCCTGTACTGCTTTACAAACAAACTCGATACCACCACCACGATAAACAAGAGCAATTTTACCTGCCATAGAGCCTGGTACTAAGGATGACGCTAAAGTATCACCTCCTAATGGTGGCATACAAATCTGCTCATTAATTATTGGTGTTGTAACACCTGCACCCCATGGAGTACCACCAGTAAATGCAAAAGTATAAATCTTCTGACCAGCTACAGATGCTGGACTATTAACTACAAAACGCAACCCCACGTAATCTGCATACCAGTTAGGATCAGATGTACCTGTACCATAAGGGAAAGGTCCAAAAGCCAATGGCTGAACCTGACCATTAGCAATACTCGCTCCAGCTATACATGTAGCTAGTAGCAAATTTTTTAGTGTAATCACTTGCTTCATAAAAATTAATTTTTAATTTGGTTTGACAATTTAGAACTATTTTATAAAATAAACAAAAAATTAACCCAACGTGGGGTAAATTCTTAACAGAATTTAATATTACTACCCAACTAACCCTGCTTTAATACTAATCTCCATCATTCTGTCAATCGGCTTTTTTGCAGCCAATCTCAATTCTTCATCCATTAATATTTCCGGTTGCTGATACTTCAAACAATTGTAGATTTTTTCCAGCGAGTTACGTTTCATGTGCGGACATTCATTACACGCACATGTGTTATCTGGTGGAGCTGCTATAAAAGTTTTATTGGGGGATAGCTCTATCATTTTGTGCAATATCCCAGATTCTGTAGCTACAATAAAAGTATCTGATCTATTGGTTTGGGTATACTTCAACAATTCTGTAGTAGAACCGACAAAGTCTGCAATAGATAAGATAGCGTCTTCACATTCTGGGTGGGCAATTAGTTTTGCCTGAGGATGCCTTACTTTCAGTTTAGTAATCTTTTCCAAAGAAAAAATTTCATGCACCATACAAGCGCCATTCCACAATATCATGTTTCTGCCAGTAACCTTGTTTATATAGGCACCGAGATTTTTATCAGGAGCAAATATAATTTTTTGATCTACCGGTAAACTATCTACTATGGCACGAGCATTAGAGGAAGTACAAATTATATCACTTAAAGCTTTTATTCCTGCCGAACAGTTTATGTACGATATCACTAGATTATCAGGATGTTTCTCTTTAAAACTTTTAAATACGGGCGGTGGGCAGCTATCACTTAAAGAACAACCAGCATTTAAGTCAGGTATCAAAACCTTTTTAGTTGGGTTGAGAATTTTTGCAGTTTCTGCCATAAAGTGAACACCTGCAAAAACAATAATATCTGCATCTGTTTGTGCTGCTTTATTGGCTAGTCCTAAACTATCACCTATGTAATCTGCAATGTCTTGTATATCAGAATCTTGATAATAATGTGCCAGAATTACTGCATTCTTTTCGTTCTTCAGCTTTTCTATAGCGTCATATATATCCAACATTGGATCTATTTCGTAGTCCAAAAAACCTTTATCCAAAACAACTTCAGCTAAATTCATCACTTCAATATCAGTTTAGCACTAAAAATAACCTTTATCTTGTATACATACAGGCACAACAAAGTTATAACTCAAAAATCATACCACAATGAACAAGCTATCCACATTCCTAATAATAGTAAATCAATTTTTTTTAAAAGATACACTATTACTATTAGCAGTGTGAATTGGGGGAATAATAAAAATGATTGCTATTGCTTTTATCATTAACTCAGTTTACTAACAGATTATCAGATAGTTATCAACATATTATTGGCTAACTAAACAGCCAAAATGAAAATATAGTGTGAATTGATGAAGATAATTATGTGGGTAAATAGACCTTATTGAATATCGTAGCAACATGTGGATTACTGAAGTAAAAAACTAACAACTTTAGGAGTGGTACTCGCAAAGTGTCAAAAACGTGTAGTTTGTATCTTTTACTAAGGTCAGTGTGAAACGTTATTAACAAAGTTACACGCGTTATAAACAGGTTTGTAATTTTAATAAGAACTCTCAATTAATTAATTGTGAAATTTGAAAATCAAAATAAAAATTTCTGGTGGTTTTTTAATATCAATTATATACCTTTGCAATCCCGATTGCGGGTGTGGTGAAATTGGTAGACACGCTAGACTTAGGATCTAGTGCTGTGAGGCTTGGGGGTTCGAGTCCCTCCACCCGCACTCAAATTAAAAGTATAAAGCCGCTCTAGTAGCGGCTTTATACTTTTAATTATTAATCAAAAAAGATAGATCTACACATAAAATAGAGATAGGCAAAAAGAAAGGAATTAACTACATATTGGAGACGATTTAAGTTGCTACTGCATTACTGTACTCTTTCTTTTAAAGAATATGGTTTTCACTTTTTCACTCTCAGCAATTTATCGATGCCATCTGAGCTGGTGATGAACCGGAAAGTGCTTAAATAATTCTTATCATCTAATGATAGGCTGGTGGTTTTTTCACCTACTACCGAGTACTTTGTTTTAAATACTGCCAAACCTGGGTTTGAGTCCTCAGTATCTATACCCACATATTCATACGAAAGTAACTTTCCATATTTTGTATGTAATGATTCCACCACCTCTTTGTTCCACGATCGTTTTATACTTCCTATATATGGTGCATCAGCAGGCCACATGTTAACTATGCTATCGCCTTGTTTGGTATTATAAAACTTCATAAATCTGCCAATAGCAACTTCATAATCGGTCTGTGTTTGTGCAATAACAAAACAGGGCAACAGTAAGAAAATTGGCAGTAGATTTTTCATACTATAAATGTAAGTGAAAAATTTTTTTCCTGTTTACTGTACCCTATACCTATGCTTGATATTTTTCATCACCTTTCTGTTCAAGAAACCTCATGTAATTACACAAAACAATAAAAGACTTTCAGCAGTCAAAGCCTTTTTTCTTTTGTGGGCTTACCATTAATTGGATTAGCGCTCTACTTCTTACGGTTGTTTACGATTGTATTCAGGTGCAGCTTTTTGAGCTTGCATATAAGCATAATCAAGGGCATCCTCCAAATTCCGAAACCACTCATCATACACCAATTTGCCGTGATCTACTATTTCATATACACGCCACTTTCTGTTATACTCGTAATGAATCACAGTTGCTCCAAAGCCATCTGGGCCATTTATTGAGAGCCAACCATCAGGTATACCTAATTCCTTTATTTTTTCATTGATTTCACCAAGTGTCATGTATACTGCAAGTTTCATTGCAACCGATTAGAAACAAAAAAAGACCTTGATTGCTCAAAGTCTTATCTGTTTTTGTGGTCCCACTCGGGTTTGAACCAAGGACCCCCTGATTATGAGTCAGGTGCTCTAACCAGCTGAGCTATAGGACCTATGACGAATGACCGTCACTAAAAGGAGTGCGAATGTAGTGCCATTTTTGCGATAAAAAAAATAATTTTCGCAGAAAATGCGGTGTGTGGTGGCTGATATGGCTAAAGTAGTCTTAAATATGGTTATATGATAAAAGTCTTTATTTTTTCAACGTTTGTAATGGCTTATTTTTGAAACAGAATACTCAACAACCAAAATATATTATGTCTGTAACACAACTGGAAAACTACGCTGCCGGCAGATGGGTGGGTGGCAACAATGAAGGCGAGGTGCTGCACAATGCGGTGACGGGTGCTGCTATATATACCGCAAGTAGCAGTGGCCTCAACTTTGGCGAAATGATGCACTACGCCCGCAAAGTGGGCGGACCAGCACTGAGGAAATTGACTTTTCAGGAGCGAGGCAGAATGCTGAAAGCACTGGCTATGTACCTGATGGAGCGCAAAGAATTTTTCTACACCATCAGTGCTTACACCGGTGCTACCCGTGCCGACTCGTGGGTGGATATAGAAGGCGGTATAGGTAATCTTTTTGCTTATGCGAGTCTACGTCGTCAGTTTCCAGACGAGCGTTTTTATGTAGATGGCGACGCTGCCAAGCTGTCTAAAAACAATACATTTATAGGGCACCACATTATGGTGCCGCGCGAGGGTGTGGCTATACACATCAATGCGTTCAACTTTCCGGTGTGGGGTATGCTGGAGAAAATAGCGGTGAACCTACTGGCAGGTGTACCAGCTATAGTAAAGCCTGCTACGCTTACCTCGTTCCTTACAGAGGCGGTATTCAGAGAGATCATAAAATCGGGTATTCTGCCCGAGGGGTCGTTGCAGTTGATATGCGGCTCGGCAAGGGGCATTCTGGACAGTATAGAAACTATGGATGTGGTGACCTTTACAGGGTCGGCGAGTACAGGCAGGATGCTGAAATCGCACCCTCGTATATTGTCGGAGGCCGTTTCATTTAATATGGAGGCAGATTCGCTCAACTGTTGCATACTGGGTATAGATGTGTATCCGGGTATGGCTGAGTTTGATATCTTCATAAAAGAGGTAGTACGCGAGGTGACGACCAAAGCGGGACAGAAATGTACTGCCATCAGGCGTATAATAGTGCCAGCAGACAGGGTAGAGGATGTGCAGATAGCACTGGGCAAACGCCTACAAACAACCACCATAGGCGACCCAAGTCTGAAAGAGGTGCGCATGGGGCCACTGGCTGGTATGAGCCAGCGCAATGAAGTGCGTGAAAAGGTGCAACAACTGGCGGCTACACAGCAAATAGTGATAGGCAACATGGAGCACTTTGAGGTGATGGGTGCTGATAAAGAAAAGGGAGCTTTTCTACCTCCTATTATCTTCCTGAACAATAATCCGTTTGTAAACACAGACTGTCATAACATAGAAGC
>JBIKKS010000064.1:0-8146 GCA_044360235.1 Flavipsychrobacter sp.
GCCTATGTTGCGCCGCCAGTTGTTGGTGCTTTTCCCAAACATTCTTTCGGGACGCACATAGTCTACCCCTACTTGTTTGAATCCTACCCAAGCCCTTAGGCCTCGAAGAAATACTTCTTTCTCAGGGAGGTTATTGAGTTCACGAACCACTTTTTTGTCTATCAGCGAGAAGTCGCCTGCATCTACAGGTATTTTTATGTAGGATAGTTTACTGAAGATGCGGTAAAACCCCTTGTAAACAAGATTCATAAAAAACGACATTTCTCTTTTCACTCGTTTGC
Organism: Flavipsychrobacter sp.; assembly: GCA_044360235.1. Classification (GTDB taxonomy): domain Bacteria; phylum Bacteroidota; class Bacteroidia; order Chitinophagales; family Chitinophagaceae; genus Nemorincola. The sequence continues at coordinate 282 of JBIKKS010000064.1, forward strand.
CATACACCACATCATAACCTTCTATCCATTTTTTGTAGAATTCAGGTATAAGCTCTGGTGGGTCTTGAAGGTCTCCATCCATTAGCACCACAGCATCGCCAGTGGCTACTTCCATACCGCTAAGGAAGGCAGATTGAGAGCCGAAGTTGCGAGAGTGGGTAATGCCTATTACATTGTTGTCTTTGGCAGCTATGGCGGCTATTACCTCTTCAGAGTTGTCGGGAGAGCAGTCGTTGACAAATATGATTTCGTATCTTATTTTGGCTTCATTGTGCATTTTTACCAGTCGCTCATACATTACCGGTATGGCTTGGGCATCTTTGTAGCAAGCAATGATGGATGTTATTTTGGCATTAAGTTTTGGGTTGCTAAAGGCAGGCATAATGGTGCCAGAATAGTCAATTTTCTGGTGCCATTCAGCTGTTTTTCTCAGCCCGTCAGTTAGCGATGTTTTAGCCTTCCAGCCTATGTCCTGAGCGGTTTTTTTAGGGTTGCCATACCAGTCTTTGAGGTCCCAGTTGCGGTTTTGCATATTGCCCCATTGCGGCTCAGCAGCAATGTTGAATTCGCTGCGAACTACATCAACTAGTTGACCCAGGGTGGTTTTGGTGCCTGTGCAGATGTTGTATGAGCCACCTTTAGTATCGGGAGAGATATTGAGCGCAGCGTCTACAAAAGCCTCTACAGCATCAGTAACGAACACAAAGTCGCGACTAATTTCTTTCTCTACCAGCGATGGGTAAGTGCCAGCTCTGGCTTTTTCTATAATTACCGGAATCAGCCTGTCGGGTTCTTCCCAGTAACCATATATTGAGTACAATCGTAGATTGAGTGCAGGTATGTTTTTGTGACGTGCGTAGAACTGTATGATGTATGCGGCAGATACTTTTGAAGCAGCATAATGGCTATTGGGCTCTAGTGTATCTTGCTCTGAGGGAGCGGCAGAGTTAGTGCCGTATTCAGAGCTGCTACCTGCATGTATGTAAGCCTTTACATTGGCACAACTGTCCAGTATGTTTACAGTACCATTTACATTGGTTTCGTAAATGAGTTGCGTATTACTTTGCTTACTGTAAGCGCCATAAGCAGCCAGATTGAAAACTGTTTTGGGGTTATATCTCTCAAAAATATTTTTAACCGATGTGGCAGACGTAATATCACAGTGTAAAATGTTAGGAGATGGTACATCCAATAGCTTCAGGCGCCACGCACTATTAGCATCGTGTGTAATGGCGTAGCAGTCTGTGCGAACTGAGAAAATATCGTGAATGATATTGGCACCAATAAAACCACTGGCCCCAAATACGAATATGGGACCTTCCAGCTTTTTTATTTTTTGCTGCAATTGCTCGTAGTTAATCATGATGGCTGGAAAAACGAATTAATGGTTTGTAAAATACTGCTTTCATCAAGTCCGCTCATTTGTTGATGGTAACTCTGGCTGCCATACAGCCCACCAGGATAGCCAGCGGCATGCAAATGAATAAATCGATGAACTGGTAATGATGCTGTGTGTATAAGTGAAGACAATGCCTGCCCCAGCCCTCCAGTAGCTATATGTTCTTCTACCACAAGCACATTGCCAGAATTGCGAATGCTTTTGGCAAGCATATCAGGTAATGTGGCAAAAGGCATGTGGTCTATAACAAATAAGTCTATGCGCTGCTGATGAGCAGAAGCAGCGAGTGCTGCAACTATATTATTAGCTACAGGGCTTTGTGCAACAATCGTAAGAACGGCATCTGCACTAAGTTCGGTAGCAGCGCCAAATGACGTAGGTAATAAAAAATCTGGCCTATTTTTTCCGAGTCCTAGCCTAAGGTACGCTGGGCCTCGCCTATCAAACATGTCTGTGAGGCAAGTATCGAGGTCTTCTACAAACGCAGGCACGTAACACTGCATATTAGGCAAGCCACTAAAGCAGGCTATGTCTTCTATGCAGTGGTGAGAAGAACCCATGATGCCATAGCCGTAGCCGCCACCATTGCCCACTATGTAGACTGGCAGGTTATGAAAACATACGTCATTGCGCACCTGCTCTAGGCAGCGATACACTACGAACGGTGCAATGCTATAGCAAATAACCCTATAGCCCTTATATGCCATGCCAGCAGCCACCCCTATCATGTTTTGCTCTGCTACACCGGCATTTATAAATCTGTTGCCCATAGCAGCCGCCAGATTTTCCAAGGCATTGTAACCCAGATCGCCTGTTATGAAGACAATATCATTGTGCTGAGTGGCTATTTTTTCTATATATGTAGAAAATTCTTTTCTCATTTATGGTTTTTGAATGCGCTAAAAGCGCAGCCGGTCAGAGGTTGTATTTTGTTTTTATGTTGTTTATTGCTTCGGTGTACTGCATTTCGTTCATCGGCAGATAGTGCCACTCCATTTTGTTTTCCATGTAGTTCACTCCCTTGCCCTTAACTGTAGCAGCTATTATTACTTTGGGTTTGCCGTTGTGCAATGCAAGTAGGTTGTTTCTGGTATTGATGAGGTTTTCTATATCATGTCCATCGGCTACAGCCACATCAAAACCTATGGTTTGCCACAGAGCTACTGCCGCTGTGTCGCCAAGTATATCTGCTGTATTTCCAAATCCTTGAAGACCGTTTTTGTCTATTAACACCAAGAGGTTGTCGAGTTTGTTTGCTACTGCAAAATGTGCTGCTTCCCAAGTAGTACCTTCGTTGGTTTCGCCATCGCTCATGAGCACATAGCTAATCGTTGATGCGCCTGAGAGTTTATTGGCGGTAGCAATACCTGATGCTATAGGCAGCCCATGCCCCAGCGAGCCAGTTGCAAAAGGTATAGCTGCATATTTGCCGGGGGCAGGGTGTGCAGGTAGGGTAGTGCCGTTTTGGTAAAAAGTAGGCATATCCTCATTGGGAATATCGCCCAGTTCGTTAAGTATACTGTACAATGCTGTAGCCGCATGACCCTTTGAAAGGATAAAGCTATCTTGAGCATTCTTGTATCTGAGTATGCTTATCATAATGTCTATGCAACTGAGCGAACAGCCTATGTGACCTGAGCCAGCACTATGATGCAGCCCCAGTATTTTTAGCCTGAGTTTGCCCTGAAGGTTTATATGTTCTATTTCACTTAACACCATACACATTGACTGTAAACAGATTCAAGATATAATTTTTGCATAAAACTAACAATTGTAGGTAAAAGTAACACACATAAGGTCTTACTTCACATAATGTTGTTAGATTAACGGCTTATTTGTACTTTGGCAGAATATTAAATAATATATCTGTGTCGGCTAAAAAGAAACAAAACCTACCTAAGGAAACCCCACAAGCAGTAGTATCTGAACCTAAAACGGCTAGTGTTGATTTTTTTGACACCATAGGCAGCAAAGCGGTTTATGTGGCACTAGGGGTATTGCTACTTATTGCTTTTTTCGTGTTCAGGCATTATCTGTTGCTGGAGAATGTGTATTTTTTCAAAGATATAGGTAGTGATACCTACAATTACACATTTCCTACGTTGTATAACACCGCCGATCAGATATCTAAGTATGGTATGCCGGGTTGGTCGTTCAATAGGGGTATGGGGCAAAGTATGTTCCCGTTTTTCCTCAGAGATCCGTTCGAAATATTTGTATATGCTGGCGGTGCTAAAAACATAGTGTACACAACTGCCTTCAAAGAGTTTGCGAAGGTGGTGCTGAGCGGACTGGTGTTTTATTACTACTTGCGTGCGTTGGGTTTATCGGCATTTACCCGCATAGCAGGTAGCGTGTTCTTTTCGTTTAGTGGGTTTATGATAATGGGAGGTAGTTGGTCGTTATTTTCTTTCGAAGCGTTTAATCTAGCATTGTTATTATTGGCTTTCGAGCAATTATTCTCTTCTAATAAATGGTATTTATTTCCCATTGCTATTTTTCTAATTGGTATTTCTCAGCCATTCAACTTGTATGTGTATGGGCTGTTGCTGGCAGGATATGCCATATTGCGTATGTATCATACTGGCAAGTATGATGTAAAGGGAGGTAGTTTGTTTTTTTTGAAAATGGCTGGGCTTGGTGTAATAGGCGTATTGCTGAGCGGACCACTAATGCTGGAAAATGTGGTACAGCTCTTAGAAAGTCCCAGAGGAAGTGGTAATACTTCTTATGCCAATGTACTATCGTCAGTGCCCATGTTTCAGTCGGTAGATAAGTTTCAATTGGGCACTGCGGTGATGCGTTTTTTCGCATCAGATATGCTGGGGGCTGCGGCTGAGTTTAAAGGTTGGCAAAATACATTGGAGGCACCACTGTTCTATTGCGGATTGCCTTGCCTGCTTTTAATGCCCCAGATCTTTCCGATACTAGACAAAAAACTGAAGATATTTTTTGTTGTTTTTCTATTGATATGGTTGTTGCCAGTATTTTTCCCTTATTTCAGGTATGCTTACTGGATGTTTACGGGCGATTATTACCGTGCATACTCTATAGCCGTGGTTACGTTTGTGATGTACTATGCCTTGATGGCACTAGATAAGATAGTAACAGAGCAGAAGGTACACCTTGTAACCCTGATTGTGACATTGGTGGTATTGCTGCTTTTGCTCAACTATCCGTTTTTTCCAGAGGGAGATATTAAAAACTCACCTGTATATACATTCGTTACATTTATGTTGCTGGTATATACGGGGCTGTTATTTTTTATGGGCAAAGCTGGCAGTGCGCCCTATCTCAAGTATATATTTATTGGTGCTATAGCTATGGAGGCGATGTTCTTGTCGGGAGTGTCAGTAAATGAGAGAGACCCAGTGACGGTGGAAGAACTATCAGAAAAAGTAGGCTATAACGACAATACTATGGATGTGCTGCAAAAATTGAATGCCAGTGATAAGTCGTTTTTTAGGATAGATAAAAGTTATGCGTCATCGCCTGCCATACATTACTCGCTCAATGATGCTATGGCTCAGGGATACAGGAGTACGAGCAGTTACAATCCGTTCAACCAGCTGTACTACATACGCTATCTACAACTGATGGGTGCATCAGATAAAAACAATGAGCAAGACTCGCGCTGGGCGAGGGGATTGCTAGGCAGACCAATACTGGAATCGGCAAACAGGGTGAAGTATCTGCTGGCTAAAAGCGAAGTAATGCCTATATGGCGGGTTCTGGGTGATTCTATTGCTACTATGGGCGATGTGCGGGTGTTCAGGAACAAGTTTTTGCTGCCATTTGGCTATACTTACAACAAGTATATACGCGAAAGTGTATTCAGTAAACTATCTAATACCCAAAAAGATTTTGTGACACTGAAGGCATGTGTGGTGGCGGATGAAGATGTGAGCAAAGTAAATGGGCTTAAGGAATTCAATTTGGCTGATACGGTAGCAGAGAGTCTGTTTACGTTTGAGAGTTACAAACAAGGAGTAGATGAGCTGGGTAAAGATAGCATGATAACCGAAAAATGGGACGACACACGCATAGTAGGGAAGATTAATGTGAGTGATAGTAAAATAATGTACCTATCTGTGCCGTATGATGAGGGGTGGAAACTAAGAGTAGATGGAAAAGAACAACAAAAACAGGTGGTGTTTGCCGGTATGACTGGTATTATGCTCCCTAAAGGGCAACATACTATAGAGATGGTGTTTGGGTTGAGGTATATTAACAAGGGGTTATTATTGATGCTAATAGGGTTACTGGCGTATGCAGGTGTATGGTTTATTACCCGTAACAAAGTTATTGTAGCACCGCCAAATGCTGCTGAGTAAACTGTTTATCCTTACTTTTACCGTAAGAGGAATGATGAATAAGGAAATCATACAACCTGTTTTATTCTTTTTCATTTTTCTAATTCATTATATCTCTATCCCGTATTTACGGGACGTATATTTTATTCTTTGAAAAAAGGATGAACAACTGCGCAATCTTGTATGGTTAAATTTATTCAATGTTCTTATGAGGGTTTTATTTTTATTTGCTTTTCTGATATTATCTTATGTTTCAGTATATGCGCAGCTTGATAAGCCAGCTACGCCCAATGCCAAACAACTGGCAGCCGAAAAGGCTAAGGCTACAAAAGGTGGTGCAGAAGAGATGTACAAGATGGGGCTGTATTACCATTATGGTGCTGGTGTGGTGAAAAACCCAGCCACAGCCAAACAGTGGCTGACTAAAGCTGCAGCAAAAAACAGTGTACCTGCTATGCTGGCGCTAAGCGAAATGTATGCTGCTGGTGCGGGTGTGACCAAAGATATGGTGCAAGCAGTAGAATGGTTGAAAAAGGCTGCTAACAAAAACAGTTCTATAGCCGCCTATAGACTAGGAGAGCTGTATGAGCGTGGGGAAGGTGTGCCTGAAAGTATGCCTGAAGCCATAAAATGGTATAAGGTAGCAGCAGATAATGGAGATGCTGATGCTATGATAGCGCTGGGGTTTGCATATACCGATGGAGACGGTGTGGCAGCAGACAAGGAAGCAGGGTATCAATGGCTGTTAAAGGCTGCAAATGCTGGGTCGGAAGATGCTATGCGTTATCTGGGCGATTATTTTGCCCAGTCAGACATGGGTAATGATTGTGTAAAGGCTGTGAGCTGGTATATGAAGGCTGTAGATGCAGGCGATAGTACCTCTGTGAAGCCTGTAGGTGTGATAACCATGAAGGGTGAATGTGAGGGGCTAGATAAGGCATTGATAGCCAAGTGGATGGAGCGCTATGCACTGGCGCACTACCCGGATGCGGGCTTCTATATGGGTGGTTTCTACATAGTAGGTGTAGGAGTGCCTAAAGACCCAGAGGCTGGAATGGATATGCTAATAAGGGACAGAGAGAATGGGAAATTTGGGGTAGTACAACGCAACTTCTCTACCAACAATCTTTTCACTTTGTACAATTCAGGCAGTCTGGAGGTTTCACAACAAAAAAGGTTGTTGAAGTGGTTTGAGACATACGCTTTGAAGACTAATGACGATGAAATGATGGCTGTAGTGGCTAACATATACATCAACAAAGAAACAGCTAGTGGCAATGACTACAGAGCGGGGCTGGACTGGGCTATGAAGTCGGCAGAGAAGGGCAATAGAGCAGGCTGTTTTTGGGTAGGATTTGTATATGCCAAAGGACTAGGCGATATAAAAAAGAACGATACAAAAGCGTTTACATGGCTGCTGAAAGCTGCCCAGAAAGGCGATAAAGACGCTATGAAAATGGTGAGTGGTTTTTATGAAACAGGTACAGGCACTGAGCTAAATTTAGCTAAGGCAAAAGTATGGAAAGCCCGCTCCGAGCAAGAAGAAGAGTAAATGAGAAGTAGTTTTTTAACCCTATAATTATATATTATTTATGAGAAAAAGTCTATTGCCATTAGCATTGCTGATGACTGTATTATTGTGCGAGATTGCATCTGCCACCACCCGAAAAGTATACTTTGTGGGCAATAGTTACACTCATTACAACAACATGCCTGTTATGTTTAGGGATTTTGCGGCAGCGAAGGGCGATACTGTAGTATACGGCATGTCGGCACCTGGGGGATACACGTTTCTGCAACATTGTACTGATGCTACAACGCTGGCGGGTATTGCATCGCAGGCATGGGATATAGTGGTGCTGCAAGAGCAGAGCCAGCGACCCTCTTTTCCGCCAGCACAGGTGGCGACAGATGTTTATCCTTATGCCAGAAGGTTAGACAGTATTATTCATGCCAATGACACCTGCACCCAAACTATGTTTATGATGACATGGGGCAGACGAAATGGCGATGCGATGAATTGTGGATTTTATCCGGTAGTATGTACTTACGCAGGTATGCAGGGCAGGTTGCGGGAGAGCTACATGCAAATGACCCAAGACAATAATGCTGTGGTAGCACCTATGGGTGCCGCCTGGAAAATAATTATAGAT
>JBIKKS010000287.1:0-3754 GCA_044360235.1 Flavipsychrobacter sp.
GCATCCGTTACGACTACGGCGGCGGCAGACCCGCCATCACCATCACCAAAGGAGGCCCCGCCATCCTTGAGCGCAGGGTCTTCTACATCTAAACTTTCAGTAGCCATAGCTTTTTCAGCGAAGGCTACCGGAAAAATGAATAATATTGATTATCAGGCACTTACGCACCAAAAGGCATGAAACCACCGGCAACAAACCGGCAATTCCAGAAACAAAATATGGGTTGCCGCTACACAGCGACAACCCATACACATAAAATTAAACAAAAAAATATTAATTGGTAGGACCGGCATCTACCGTACCTTCTATAGAACCCTGTACCGCACCACTCACACTCGACAATAGGTCATAGCCTGTAGCAGCCTCTATCGCATCTACAGATGTCCGGTACCATCCCCACGGTTGGCTCGACACTGTTTGCACATTCGGCATATCCACTGCTATTACCCTTGTTGCAGCACTCACCCTGGTCACGTCGTTGCTACCATTAGGCAGCACCACTATTACCTTCCAGTAGCGAGCTGGCACCTTTATGTTGCCACTTGCTATGGTGCTGGTACTACCACCATTAGAGCCCGTACCACCCTGTCCGTAGGCACCAGCTATTACATACAGTTCTTTACCCTGTGCCAGCAGCGACCTGCAATACGCCTCTAGGTTGCCCCAGGTTATTTGGTTCAGTTGTGGCGCCTGTGGCATTATGTTGGTCATCTTAAAGGTAATAGAGTTGTCAGTACTGTTTAGATCTCTGTCTTCAGACGGGCACAAATGACCACGGTCAAAACCAGTACTGGTATAGTTAGATGTTGAAGCTTTGTAATATCCGGTAGGCAGCGCAGCATCCTGTGTAAAACAGTCGCATCGGGTAGCACCACCCTTCCAGGCAGCACTCAGGTGCCAGCTAACCCAGTTGGCAGTACCCCTCGAGTTGTTGTACGATAGCGCAAACTGACTTTTCACCATCAGGTAGTTGTTGGTATTGCTAGTACTCGTAGTAGCACCACTAGGGTTACCCATAGCCAGGTTGTCATCTTGGGTAGGAGTAGTAACTACAGGCACATTGTCGGTTATGCTGAAGTCATCAATATTCAACCTGCCACCACTAGCCTTCCTTAGCTGAAAGCGCACTGTACCATTTATGTTCATAGCAAATGTGGCAGTAGCCAGTGTAGTAGTAGAGGTAGTAATAGTACCACCAGTTTGTGTCCAGGTGCTGCCACCGTTAGTAGAGTACCACAGTGTCCAGGTCGAGTTTGCATCGCTACCATACTTAGCATGCAGTATTTTTACCTCATAGGCACCAGCAGTAGCATCAAAATTCATGGTCAGTTTACCCGAATTTTGTATCCTCACCGATTTGGTACCATTTTTGCGGTCACTAGCCGATGTACCTATCAGTGCATCATCCAGATTCCAAGACCCTGTAGCTACAGTAACATTAGCAGCAGCATATGCAGTCTTAGTGCCAGCTTCATAAGTCTCAGGAAAACCAGAATATACTGCTCTCGCGGCAGTGACAGACGGTTGTGTTGTCACCCCACACTCAGCAACAGGAGTAGGCAAAATATCATTTTTGCTCTTTCTACAATCTGTCAAAAGTACTGTCGCCATAAAGGCGAATATCAAGAGTGAATACTTCTTCATGTATTTTCGAATTTTCACAATGATACAAATGTGACATTCCAAAAACCAGCATACCAAATTATCTAAACATCAATTAAATGTTAATGACACCTCCTCCCAAAAACTATTACATATTATCAATGTTGGCAGTACTAGTTCATACTTTTTTTCAGACGCTCAAATTGCCTCTTTATTTTCAGAAATTGACCGTAAGATGGTGTAGTGTAATGCCCACCTGCACCTTGGGGTTTAGCCTCGCTGTAGTACTTTTTGAAATCTGCGAATATTCGCAGCAATCCTTGTACTGAGGCGTCGTACAATCGGGCATAATTGTATGCCACTGTATCGTCCAGTGTGTCGCGCATTACTATAGGTATTTTCTCTTGCCAAACTATGTCGCCACCATCTATCTTGCTGTCTATCTTGTGTACAGTATATCCTGTTTCCGCCGATCCGTTGTAAAGCTGCCATATTATACTTTGCGCATTCTGGTATAGTGGTAGTAGCTCGTGGTGTATATTCAGCATACCATATCGGGGTATACTAAACACCTTTTTAGAGATGTACCCATTCCCCAAACTCAGCCCGACATCTGCTCCTGTATCCTTGAATATTTTCTGTGTTTCTACGCTATTGGTGTAAGGCACTGAAGTGAATGGTATACCATGTTTGCTACAAAACTCGCGCGCATCACCAGTATCGCAATACTTCTTCACATCTTCATTGTACCATTTGCGCATTTTTATGCCATTCAGTGCACCCAGTGGCCCTATGGCTAGTATTTTTTTGATGCGCCGGAGATAGTGATTCTTTTTCTTAGGTGCACTGCCTTCACTCACCACTACCATAGCTATTTCTATATCCTTACTACCGTATAGTGTCGGCAAGTGATGCCCTGTAGTGCCGTGTATGGAGGTGGTAAGAATGATTACTTTCATAGGAGACTTTGGGGGAATAAGTTGTTATTAATGTTGGCTTTTTTCACATTGTTTATCATAAAGTACATCATGTGCCCTATGTCCCACCCCAGCACAGTATGATCTCTTCTTATGCACAGCTCTGTATGAGGTATAGGTGTAGGGTGAGCTATATGGCAGCCCCTTTCGGCTGTGGCACAGGTAGCAAAACCTGCATCAAACACCGCTTTCCTGCCCACACTGCTGAAATGACTGAACCTACCAAACGGAAAAGCAAAGTGTTTTACACCTCCGCACCGTTCGGCGAGTATGCTTACTGTCTGTTGCAGGTCTTCTGTTATCTGGCTGGCACTAGCCATGGCTATGTTCATATGCATCATGGTATGGCTACCTATTTCGTGCCCCCACTGCTGTAGCTTATTCACCTCGCTCCAGTTGAGAAACTCAACCGGAGGAAATGATAGCGTATCTGTGCAGTGCCGGTTTATTTTATCAAAATCGGTTTCGCCCACCATACCTGGATTTACAAAAAAACATGCGCTTGCATTGTACCTGTTGAGTATCTCTGCAGCCTTCATATTATTCCTAAATCCATCGTCTGAACTGAAGGTAATGTATGGCTTATCTATATTGCCAGTTTGCACCTTGTTTACAGCATCGGAATAACTAATGAACTCATGATTCTGACTTAGTTTTTTAAGCAGTATATCTAGGTTTTGCTCTTCATCTTCAAACAAGTGATGTATGTATAAAAACTGCACTCGGGGTGTTTTGAGTAGTTTTTCACTTGCAGTAAGCCACAATGCAGTCAACGCTTTATCGCGCATCCATGATTTCAGGGTTTTCTTTTTCCCATTCTTTACATCGGCATACTTAGTTATGTATCTATTGTCCATCTGTTAGTTGTCTACCCACGGGATAGCCGGTTTACTTTTAGCATTATACACACAATCTATAATCTTTAAATAATAGGCAGCTCCGGCCTCTCCACTCAGGGCATTGTGAGCCCATGTCTTTATCTCATCGGCATTAGCAAAACCCTTGTTTTCCAGCATTTTGCTGATAGCTTCTTTGCAATCTCCCTCTTGAGCCCAATTGAATGTGAGCCCATTGTAATTGTCTTTTATAGCCCAACTTACACCACAAATATTGCTGCATATACCTTTGAGCCCATTGAGCAGGCCTTCACTTACTATTACCCCCCATCCATCTTT
>JBIKKS010000236.1:0-4335 GCA_044360235.1 Flavipsychrobacter sp.
GCATATTGTTTTACCAGTTCGTTATAAGGCAAGAACGGAAAAAAAGTAATCTGGTCTGTCAGCCCATTTTCCTGCACGTATTGCTTCAGTATTTCTTCTTGTGGTCCGCCACCGTATATGTGCAACGAGTAGTTTTTATTGCCTGTCTGCGCCAACTGCTGCACAAACCTATATATGCCCTTGCCTTCTTCTATTCTGCCTGCATAAATGATGTTTATTCCTTTGCCTGCATTTTGCTGCACCTCCTTATCGGCAATAGCCACACTAACAAAGTATGCCCATGGGAAGACACGCTGCGGATTGAACCCCAAACGAGTATAGGTATTCACACCATCTCTGCCTACTGCCAGGAAAAAGTCTATGTGTTTGAAATAAAACAACTTGAGGTAACGGTATTTCAGGTCTCTGAGCATACCCTTAAAACCAGATCTGTCGTAGGGTTCTGATAAGGAGCCCATTTTTGCTTTCTGTTTGGCACCCTCTTCCAGTGCCAGTGTCATCATCTTGCCTACTCTTATGCCTCCCAGTATATGTACAGCGTCTTTATTGTCTGAGAATATCTGTTTTATTTGGCTGTGGCTAGGTGCTATTATCACCTCTGCCCCTACTATCTCTGGCACCTCCCACCCCATATTTTGGCGGTAGGGAGTTATAGCATTTTCTGCAATCATCATTACTTTTTTGACTGTAGGTTGTTTTACCAACGCTTCCAGAAACGTTTTTTGATGTATGCTAATAATACCTTGCCAAAAAATTAGTGTCATTATTATACGTTTAGCTTTCCACTCTTTTTGCAACAGCAAAAACCACAATACATGTCTGTGATTTGTAGAGAAAAAAGTTGGGCTAAAGATAGTTTTTTTCTGCTTCTTTATGTTAATGACCTTGGTGCGGGCTACAAAAAAGAGCAATAGAAATATCTGGCTTTTGTGTCTGTAACTTCTGTTGCTGGTTGACAGCCATTACTTGTTATCACTATCAATCATTTATGCTTCTGCTTCATCGCAGTTTTTGTCGGCACAGGGTATGGCAGCAGACTCTAGCTCTATGGTAGCATGATGTATGTGGTGGTGGTGTAGTGTATGTTTTACATCGTGCACCACTTTCATTTTGCTTTCGAAACTTAGCGTGTCGCTGAGTGTAAGGTGGGTAGTGAGTGCATTTTGGGTGGTACTCATAGCCCAAATGTGGGTGTGGTGCATGCCCTCTACACCGGGCACATCTTTTACTACTTGTTCTATATGGGCTATGTTCACTTGTGGTGGCACCGCATCTAGCGAAAGGCGCACACTATCTGTAAGTAGCCGCCAAGTGCCAACCAGTATTACTAGTAGTATAAGTAAACTCACAGCACCATCTAGCCAGTACCAGCCTGTGTAACTAATAAGTACACCTGCCACCACCACGCCTACCGATACTAATGCATCTGTAAGGAGGTGCAAATATGCTCCACGAGTATTAAGGTCATGATCTTTGTTTTTGAAGAAGAGCATGGCGGTGCCAAAGTTGACTAGTATACCTAATCCCGCTACTATGGCCACTGTGCCGCCCTGTATGGGCTGTGGGTGCTGCAACCTGCTGATGGCCTCATAAGCCAGCATACCAATAACTAACAACAGCACAACAGCATTAGTGAGCGCAGCCAGTATAGTAGTCTTTTTGTAACCGTAGGTAAATGTAGATGTGGGACGCTTGCGTGCCAGCCTGTATGCCATAAGCGACAAAGCCAATGCTGCCACATCGCTGAGATTGTGACTGGCATCAGACAGCAAAGCCACAGACCCAGTTATAAACCCAGCAGTAGCCTGCACCAGCACAAAAGCAGCGTTGAGCACTATGCCTATGACAAAAGCAGCATTGATACCTGTGCTGCTATGGTGGTGATGATGCCCATGTCCATGATGTTCGTTGTCATGCCCATAATGATGCGCTTTGCTGCCGTGATGATGACCATGCATAATGATACGAAGTTAGGACATATGTACTTATAGCTACCTGACATTCATCAGCATTTACTGTTCGGAATGATTGGCATCAGGATACTTGAACCATGAGCTATACATGAGGTAATTGTTGGCTATGCGCTGCACCTCTCCGCTCAGTAGCTCCTGGCTTATGTCTTTTACTTTTTTGGCAGGGACGCCTGCATATACACTACCTGCCTGCACTATAGTACCCTCTAGTACCACAGCCCCGGCAGCTATGATGCTGTTACTTCCTATTTGTACGTTGTCCATCACTATTGCACCCATACCTATCAGTACATTATCGGCCACTGTGCAGCCATGTACTAAGGCATTGTGACCTATGGATACATTGTTGCCAATGATGGTTTTTGTCTTTTGATAGGTGCAATGTATACATGCACCATCTTGTATGTTCACCTTATTGCCTATCCTTATACTGTTTACATCGCCGCGTATCACGGCATTGAACCACACACTACATTCATCGCCCATTATTACATCGCCCACAATAGTAGCATTAGGAGCTACAAAACAATTTTCTGGAATTTGGGGCATTACGCCCTTCACAGGTAGTATGTATGGCATTGTGTATCAGTTTTTGGTAAGCAAAGTAAAGCAGTATTGGTTACATATACACCATCAGCTACCCTACTACACAAAGCACAACACTACATACACCAGACACACAGATATAAGAAGCCCATTGAAAAAATAAGTGATTCGGTTTGTTTGCCGGTAAAACACCTTTTCTGTTTTGGAAGGAGCATTGGAAATAAGGCTATTGCTGTATATCCTGAAATTGCGATAATGGACAGGGCTTTTATTGTAGTGTTTTTTGTATAAGTACAAATGAACCTTCATTATGACTGCGTATAAAAAATAAACGGCTACAAAAGTTAAAAAGCCAACTGTAACGAAATCAGTTCCTGATTGTTCTAAACTGCTTACTAACATGATATTTTATAGTTGGATTTAGTCTGTTAAAAAATAAGCTAAACGGTCCAAATCAAGGGGCGTGAGTATAAATACGGAATTTAAAATAAAAAGGTTTTCTCGATACAAATAATAAGACTTCTGGTTCTCAGCATTGCAATTTTGTGTTGCTTTCATCGTGTTACCACTGAGTCCTCGTAGTATACTATACCTACTTGTCTTTACCCTGCTTGCCAAACTCTAGAGTCTATGTTTTATCTGCTATTTTCACTTGTAATTCTTGTTGGAGGTGCGTTGTGTTGACACTCCAGGCAGCAGTGGATTGCTAGGTTCTGATTGTTTCGGTACCAATGTCTTTTTCACAGCATCTGGTAGATGGTATAACTTGATTGGTCTTTGGCACATCTTGTACAGAGGCTGATGTTGTGGCAAAGGCAACCAGCAACAATGCCGATACGATTGTTTTATTCATGATACTACTGTTTTGGTTGATGTAGTAGAATCAATGCTATAACTATGCCAGAAACCAGATGTAGCTACTTACACTGTTTGTCAGAGATTTGTGCAAAGTAAAAATAAAATATACGCCAGCAACTGTGGTATTAACTCCACACTATGTAGCAACACTATCTGGCGGCAACATACCGTTTATAAACTTGAGTGCATGCTCAATCATGGGTATTTGTGCTCTGATTATTGCCTCCATATTGGGCGGCACATTGCCATTGCGAATGGCTACTTCCATGCTACGCAACTCTTGCGAAACTGTAGTCATCTGCACCTGCCCAACTCTCGATGCAAGCTTGTGTAATGTCTCGGCAAGGGTATCGTTGTCCTGACATGCCAAGCTAAGGCGTACAGTTACTAAATCGTGACGGGTTTCTGCCACAAAGCTGCGCAAAATGGTGTTGATGGTTTGCTGATTGCCGCCTGCCAAACCAGTAATAGAAGACAGATTAGGGTTGGGCATTGTGCGCTGCACTATTGGCAAAGGGGCTATAGTAAGCGCATTCATAAACTCATGCTCCTGAAATGGTTTCATGACGAGTTTATCAAAGCCGCTTTTGAGAATATCCTCTTGCTCATAAGGCATAGCCTGAGCTGTGAGTGCTATGTACAGAGGCTGATGTACTTCCTGCCTTTGTCTAAGCATTTTGCAGAGTGTAAATCCATCCATATCAGCCATTCTAATATCCAAAATCACCACTCCTAGATTGGGTGGAAAAGGAGTTTGCAAAGCTTTTGTAGGTAATGAGAAACAAGTGTGCGCTACGCCGTGCATGGTAAGAATGTTGCTGCACAGTTGTAATATAAACACATCATCGTCTACCACCCATACATGCCCTTTGTAGGCTGGCACATGCGATGGCTGACTTACCTTTTTCGTTGCGCTGTTTTCAACAGTTGTAGTAGTAATGGGGTATGCAATATTGAC
>JBIKKS010000066.1:0-8043 GCA_044360235.1 Flavipsychrobacter sp.
CGATAATCGCGGTAGTTGCTACAAACTCTAGCATCTTTTTTAAAGTGTTTCTCTTTTATGAACCCTTGTAAGTACTCGTCCATTACTGGTTGTACATCACGGTCGAACATCTCTAGCGATAATGCTACTTCATTGCCAAATTTTAGGTGTAATAGTTCAAGTATAGAATGCTCCAGATAGTGAGTAACGCTGTCATTATGTTCTTCTCCGAAGAGTAAAACATCGTAATTGTCCATATCAGATACAATTTCTTTGAGCGATACTTCTTTTCCTTGTTTTACTGAATATATACGGTAGTTGCTCTCAGATAATTTGTCTTGAGCAGAAACAACGACTGGCAGCAGTAACAGTGATAATATTAGTTTCTTCATGTTAGTTATATTTTGATTGATATTTATTAAGTGTGTTGACCATAGATAAAACCTCTTCGTGGTCGGCATACTGAGATATGTTAATGTTTATTATGCCAGAACTGTGGTATTCTTTTGCACATGTGTCAGCAAATAAAGAGTCTATATTGGATGATCGTACTCCTCCGCCAGGCATTATTACTATACGATTGTCTGCTTGTTTCATCAAGGAATTGAGAATAGTGGAACCTTCTGTAGCAGTTTTCTGTAACCCAGATGTGAGTATGCGGGTGCAACCAGTTGCAATAACATCTTCTAAAGCCTGATATGCATCTGGAGTACGATCGAAAACCTTGTGGCAGGTGACGTGCATTGGATAAGCCCATTCCACCAAACGTTTCATGTTTTCGGTATCTATTCTGTTATCAGTAAGCTGTATACCTGATGCTATGCCTGGACAACCCATTTGTTTAAACATCAGAATATCTTGCTTCATAATTGCAAGTTCGTCAGCATCGTATGTAAAATTACCACCTCTTGGACGCACCATGGGGAAGACTGGAATTGTTATATGTTGCAATGTGAATGATACTATACCTGCTGAAGGTGTGACCCCACCATCAGCGGGGCTGCTGCATAATTCTATCCTGCCCGCTCCTGCATGCATGGCAGTGAAACAAGATTGAATGTTGTATGCACAGAGTTCTAAAAGCAATTCTTAAGATTATAATTTAAGCTAAAAGTAATGTTATAGTGGTTCATTATCAAGTATCAATCTAGCGTTCTTCATTTATTTTTTATCAGGGTTGAAATAATCCCAAACTATTTTCGCTTTGGCAGCACCTATTACTCTGGTCAATTCGCGCTCAGTAAGCGTTTTTATGTTTTTTACCGACCTGAATTCTTTCAGCAAATCAGTGGCAGTTTTGTCTCCTATACCCTGTATCGCTTCTAGTTCGTTTTTTATGGTGCCCTTACTCCTAGTTTGTCTATGAAATGTGATACCAAAACGATGCACCTCATCCCTTATGCGCCGTACCAATAGATGAGGGGCGCTATCGTAGGGTAGTTGTAGAGGTTCGCTATCGCCTGGGAAAAATATTGATTCTTCACGCTTTGCCAAACCTACAATAGTCATTCTGCCTATTAGTCCTAGTTTTTCTATACTTTCCAGTGCTGCACCTAGCTGTCCCTTACCTCCATCTATTATTACAAGTTGTGGCAGCGGTTTCTTTTCATCAGTTAGTCGCTTATAGCGGCGGTATACCACCTCACTCATAGAAGCAAAGTCATTAATGCCTTCTACTGTTTTGATATGAAAGTGACGGTATTCTTTGTTGGCAGCTTGGCCATTTTTGAAACACACCATAGCCGCAACAGGGTAGGAGCCCTGAAAGTTAGAGTTATCGAAACACTCGATATGCACGGGCAAATCAGGTAATTGCAATGCATCTTGCAGTTCTTCCAGCACTTGCATGTATTGCTCGTCGGTCTGTTCAGTAAGCATCAGCGATTTTTTGCGCCTTATATCTTCTTTGAAAATTTCAGCATTTTTAAAGCTTAAATCCAATAGTTTTTTCTTGTCGCCTACCTTGGGTATGGTCACTTTGACGTTGCTATTTATGACCTGTACTTCTATAGGTACTATCACCTCCTCGGCATTACTTTGAAATGTATTTCTCAGACTTTCGAGTGCCAGTGACAGTACATCACTTTCTTCTTCGTCTATTACTTTTTCTATGACAAGCGTTTTCACATGTATGATGCTGCCCATACACACCATCATATAATTGATGTAGTAGTTTTTATCGTCAGAAAGAATAGTAGCTACATCCAAATTGTCGAGGCGGGGATTGACCACAGTAGATTTGCTACTATAGTTTTGCAGAGAATCTATTTTAGATTTAAGTACTTGTGCTTTTTCGAATTCCAGATCTTCGGCATGAAGCATCATTTCGCTCTTGAGGTAGCGCACTACATCGGCAATGTTGCCTTTGAGTATGTGTCTCACTTGTTGCAAATTGACATCATAGTCTGCCGCTGACTGGAATCCCTGACAGGGACCTTTGCAATTGCCAATATGGTATTCTAGACATACTTTGTATTTAGCCTTTGCCAGATTGGCGGGTGACAAGTTGAGGCTACATGTGCGTAGTGGAATGTTTTGTTTTACCATTTCCAGCAAATCCTTTACCTGTAGTACGCCAGTAAATGGTCCCAGATATTCAGAACCATCTCTAATAAGCCTGCGAGTAAGAAATACTCTGGGGAATGCTTCTTTTTTGATGACTATATATGGGTAGGTTTTATCATCTTTAAGGGCAATATTGAACCTTGGCTGAAAATGTTTTATCAGCGAATTTTCTAGCAGAAATGCATCATGCTCAGTATCGGTAACAGTGAAATCGAGACTATTAATGAGCGAAACTAATCTTCGTGTCTTAGTACTTTCTACGGTTTTATTGAAATAAGAACTTACTCTTTTTCGCAAGTCTTTAGCCTTGCCTACATATAGCAGTTCACTGGTGGCACTATAATATTTATAACAACCTGGATTGTGTGGTATTGTTTTTGAGATTTCGCTAAACTCCTCTTTTGTCATTCTATCACTGTTATTAAATGCATCATCTTATAAACTCATATTCAGTAACTGTATGTCTTTTTTCGCCGAACATAGGAGTTTCTATTTCTTGTATCTGGATGCGGCTCATGGGTTTGTAGTATAACTTCACCATTTTTTCATCAAATATTGTTTTGTCAATAGCCTCTATATAGATACCTCGTACCATCTGGTTGTACTGATCAATGGTTATAAGCAACTTTCGGGTATAAAGGTCTTCATC
Source organism: Flavipsychrobacter sp. (assembly GCA_044360235.1). Taxonomy (GTDB): domain Bacteria; phylum Bacteroidota; class Bacteroidia; order Chitinophagales; family Chitinophagaceae; genus Nemorincola. The sequence goes on from JBIKKS010000066.1 coordinate 3,194, forward strand.
CAGAGCCTCGTAAAAAAAGTTGCGAGTATCATCCTGATTATCTTCAAACTGAGTAAACTTATATTTACCCAAGTAGCTTCGGTCGCTGATGTCTGTTTTGAAAAACACTTTAAATATACCTCCCCAATTCAAGGTGTCGGATGTAGTGTAGCTACTATCATATTTACCACCGTTTACCCTCACGGTTTTTACTATCAGGAAGGGTTCGTTGCTAAAAGTATTCCATTGGTCAAGAGCATACTGCCTTACCGAAAAGTAAGAACCTTGTACTTTGGCATACTCATCGGGTACTTCATCTTCCTTGCAAGAAGAGAACGTTAATACGAATAAAGAAAACAGTATGGTGAGCGAAAATCTGAATTTATGTATCACGCCATAAAAATAATAAAGTTGTGGTTATAAGAGGTAAACGATTTGTGAGTTTTAGATTTTTCACATTTATCATGTGATAGTATATGTAGCGCACTGGCAATATGTTGTAGGCTTTTTTCTGGTTAGTTTTTCATAATAGGATTTCAAGAATGAGTGCATTTTCAACTTTTCTAGTGTTAACGCTTAGTTTTTGGCACCTTTTTCATTTGTTTCTATCATTAGCTTTTATACTTTTATCAACAAAATATTTCTATATGCACATGCTGCTATTTTCACTTGCACACGAACTTCAGGATTTTAATGGGCTGCTTATCACTATTCTTATAGGTGGTGTGGCTGGTTTTCTTGCACAGGTACTTACTCCAGGTCGTGGTTATGGCACATTAGCTACAATAGTTTTGGGCATAGTAGGTGGCTGGCTAGGCAAAATACTCTTTAAGAGTTTGCTTTCTTTAACCAGTTCGCCACTTATCAATACTATTATTTGTGCCACAGCGGGTGCGCTGATACTTACTTTGCTGGTAAACATAATATCGGGTAATGACAAAGGTGACCGCACAGGTTATAGAGCATAATTAAGCAGTAGGGGATATGTCCAATGCTCATTTACATTATCAACTTAGTTTTAACAAAAAAATACTTATGTTTGAACCTATCATCAAAATAAGCTGATAATGAATCGCACCTTTGCTACTACTGTACTGTTGTTCTTATTTTTACTAAGCGGTTGGGTTTCGTTTTCGCAAGATATTACGCCGCAGGATATGGAGAAATTCAAAAAAATGGAAGATTCTCTAATCGTCACAGCTGACTCTATGTATGAGGCATTTATACCAGATACTCGTATTATGTATTCAGAAAGGTTTGCTCGTCAGTTAGTGCGTACCCTCAAGATTCCAAACTCGTACTATTACAATTTTGATACTTTACAAAAGTTGATAAACATTATTAATGCTGATGATAACGCTTTTCGCATCTTCAATTGGGCTGTAGAACCTGGCAATATTCCGAAACGTTATTATGGTGCCATACAGTTGCCACAACCACAGCTAAAATTAATAGGGCTTAATGATTGTAGTGCGCAGGTAGACAAAGGATTAGAGGATAGCATCTTTACTGGTGGTAGGTGGTTTGGTGCACTTTACTACCGCATTATGTCGCAGCGGGTAGATGGTCAGCAAGTATACACACTTTTTGGGCTCAATAATGGTAATGCGCTCAGCAATCGTAAGGTGCTAGACCCGATGTATTTTGATGGAAGAGGTGTTACATTTGGCGCTTCTATATTCGGTGTGGTATCTTCTTCTGATCCTAAAAAACGCATCAACAGATTTGTATTAGAGTATAAAAAGAGCGTTGCAGCATCTATGAATTGGGATGCAGAAAAACAATTAATAATATTCGATAAGTTGTCCTCAGTTTCAAACGACCCTGCCCGAAAGTATACTTATGTGCCCAGTGGTCAGTATGATGGTTTTATTTGGGAAAATGGTCTATGGAATTACCAGCGCGATATAGTAAGTATAAAAATTTTGCAAGATGGTGAGGTACCCTTAGAATGATAAGATATTTTTACTACCTTCGCACCTCATAAAAAATTCCAGCAGCTGGTCCGGTAGCTCAGCTGGATAGAGCATCAGCCTTCTAAGCTGGGGGTCATTGGTTCGAATCCAATCCGGATCACTTTTAAAATTTGAAAAGCCTTGACTGTAAACACTTTCAAGGCTTTTTCATTTTAGATGGTACAACATAGGTACAACATTTGATGTGCTTACTGAAACTGTTACTTTGTAGCTAGCTGTGATAATCCAGCAAGTGGTCCCTTTCGTGCGAGGTGCTGTCGATGATAATTACCTGTAACTCCGCTTTAATACATATCCACAAGGCTTCTATGTACCGTTCTGGTGTGAATGGTGGCGATAATGGCAATACATTATAGGGACCAAGGTCTGCATAGAGATCTGCTGATCTGTTCTCGGTATCTATTACCCCAATCTTCTCCCATGACCCACACAGACCGTATGCTATCAGTAAGGCACTTTTGGTTTTGCCTGAGCCACTGGGTCCTTGAAGAGCCATCTTTATTTTGGCTTTTTTTCTACTAGCTGTTTGTAGCTGCATAGTTGTTTTTTTAGTTGATTAACTGAATGGTTTGAATAAAAAAGGGAGGCAAGAGTATAACTCACACCTCCCATTGCTGACAACAATAGCAGCTATTTGCTACTTGCTAACAACCTTGCCGCATCACCTGTATTTGCACCATTACCTTGAGCTGGTTTTCCTGATTCCCTCTGGTTGTCTAACTCCACAAAACCATGCCCTACAAGTTCTTTAGAACCAGCTGGCTGATATGCGTATGAATATGCCAGTGTGATTTGCTCACCAGTACTTTTGACAATGTAGTCATAAGGGTCGCAGGGTACCCGTACTATCTCACCGTCGATTTTAGAGCCAATCATCATTTTGGCAATCTGCTCATCAAATGTTGATGGAATACTACACTTTTTGACAGTAGCATACATTTTCCCTGTGTTTTGGGATTGAACAATTTCCAAAGAGCCTGTCAACTCTAAGGTGATGAAATTTTCTCCGCTCTTGTTTTTGCGGCTGTTGTAACCAATTACTGTTACCATAAAACATGAATTAAAAAAATGAACAAAATCTTCCTATTCTAAAGCCCGGAAGGAGTAAGGCTGCAATAATATTTATACTCTGATACCAGGATGAAAACCTGATTCAGAGATTGAGTGAATGGAAAAACAACAGCGTTAGTATCTATGTTATTTGATAGATACTCTATGGGGGTAAGCAGCGACGTCACAGTGAAGGGAGGTAGGAAAATGCATAGTCATAGCCATACATCTCCATACAGATGCATTAATTTTTTTGGCAAAAATTTTTTCAGAAAAAATTTGAAGAAACCTAATGATGTATCAGCTGATATACAAAGCATCTACACCAATACACTTTTTAAGTGTAATTGTTTATTTGGGTGGTTGGTGTTAGATATTGAGTATGCAAAAAGGTTTCGATAATGGAAGTTTTACTTACGGAATTGAAATAGTAAGCAATTTAATTGTTGTGTCTAGTTTAGATAAAATTCGAAAAAAATTGGAACGTGATCTGAAATTTCTTTTGCTTCTTTTATTGTTGTGAAATTTAAATAGAAGGGGATAATTCCAGATTTGAGGAATTTAATTTTGGAGGGTTTGTAAAACATATTGTCATATTCAGAAGCAAGACAATCATCTTCAATGCATTTATTTCTTAATGAAGTTTTTTGATCGATTAGTATTGGTTTGTACCCCTTTTCTTTTAACTCTTTGAACGACTTATTTGATTGTGAGCAGTTGTAGTCCCCACAAAAAACAATATTATTTTGTGGGTATTCATCTGGTATATGTTGTAAATATTTAATTTCTATTTCGGGTTTTTTGCTTGTAGGTACAGCATGAAATACAGCCAAGGTGAATTTAGTAGTACCTGATTTAAAAGTAATATAAAAAGGTTCTCTTTCTATTTCATCACTGTATTTTTTCTCTAACCATGCTGCACCAATTTTGGTTATTTTTTTTGTTTTCCACAAGACTGCATATCGTTCACTTCCACGACCAATGCTGGATGTGGGGTCACTAACAACATAATCCCATTTAAAACCTTTTCTATTCAAAGCATCATGAAGTCGGGCAACTGCTTGAGCACCACCGTTTCCTGCCACGACTTCAATAATGGCAACAGCATCATACATTTTTATAGTATTAGCTATATATTCTATTTCAGTAGCATCTTTAGATTTTCCGAAATTCTGGATGTTCCAAGAACAAATAGATACTTGAGAATAAGAAAAAAACGGGTATATTATTAAAAATATTATATTAACTATATATTTCGACATCATTAAAAAATAATTTAGAATTCACTTGTATTTGTCATTCTCAGTGCGTAATATTATCACTTTATTAGTAGTTTAAGAAATTCAATAATTGTGTATTTATTTTTAAGCCTTTGAAACCTTTGTTATGATTCTCTGTATTTCACATACTGCTAAGAAAGTTTCATTTTTATTTATTATTTTTTTTGTTTTCACCCTGCAGTCTTGTACCTCTGGAGATGGAGAAACAGTTGATAATGAAAATTCAATAGAATCTAATCAGCCTGAACAGACCACAACTGCTACTACAAACACCCCACAACAAGCCTACAAAAGGACAATAAATAAAAAATTCAATTTCAATGTATATATAGAGAATTCTGGTAGCATGGATGGCTATGTGACTGGGAGAACAGAATTTGAGAATTGTGTTTACAATCTGGTAAGTGACATCAAACATCGTTCATTTTCAGATAGTTTAAATCTTTACTACATAAACTCAAAGCCAATAACGTGGAAGAAAAATGCTGACATTAACCAATTGTCAGAATTCATTGAACGATTGGAGCCAACTACTTTCAAGCAAAGAAGTAATGGTAGAGGTACG
>JBIKKS010000067.1:0-8030 GCA_044360235.1 Flavipsychrobacter sp.
GGTTATAGATAGGTGGTAATTTTATAAACTAACGGCGCAGAAAAATCTGCGCCGTTAGAAAACAATTTGAATCCAAGCCTATATCTTCACCTTATCAGGATGCACAATTGGGATGCGTTTTTCTTCTTTTATTTTACCAAATCCACCTAATACATTGCGGAGATTGTGGTAGCCATGACGCTTGAGAAGAGAGGCTGCTATAACCGAGCGGTAACCGCCTGCGCAATGCACATACAGATTGTGGTCGTCTTCTATCATAGCTACATTCAGTGGGTCAGATAGTGTATCCAGCGGAAAACTACGAGCACCTTTTACATGTGCGGTGTCAAACTCAGCTGGTTTGCGTACATCTATAATGTCCATCAGTGGGTCGTGTGGCAGGTCCATAGCCATTTCATCGGCTTCTATATCTATTATCAGGTCTATGGGCATTTCTGCTTGTTGCCATGCCTCGAAACTCCCATCCAGAAATCCCTGCACATTATCAATACCTACCCTTGCCAGCCTTACTATGCTTTCCTTTTCCTTACCTGGCTCTGTTACTAGCACCAATGGCTGATTGTAAGGCAACAAAATACCAGCCCACTCCGCAAATCGGCCATCCAATCCTATACTTATAGACTCGGGCACAAACCCATTGGTAAAAACTGTGGAGGGACGTGTATCTAGCACACACACCCCTTCACTCATCTTTTGATTGAAGGCAGCAACCGACAGTGGCTGCATGCCAGTAGTCATTATAGTATCCAGGCTATCATACCCTTCTTTGTTGATGCGGGCATTGATGGGGAAGTACACTGGTGGGGTATTCAGCCCAGTGGTTACGGTTTTTATAAATTCGGGTTTGGTCATTTCTTGCAGCGCATAGTTGGTAGCCTTTTGAGCTCCTATTGTACTATGTGTTTCAGGGCCCAAACTTTTACCGCATGACGAGCCCGGACCATGAGCTGGATAAACGATAATATTGTCGTTAAGGGGCTTTATCTTGTTTTGCAGTGTATCATACATCATGGCAGCAAGGTCTTCTTTGCTTAGGTTGCCACTAAATAGATCTGGCCTACCCACATCACCCACAAACAGCGTATCGCCAGTGAATATACAGTGTGGTTCGCCTTCCTCGTTATGCAGTAGGTAACAGGTACTTTCCAATGTATGCCCTGGCGTATGTAGGGCAGTAATCTTTAGTTTACCTATCATAAACTCTTCACCATCGGTGGCTATGTGTACTTTAAACTTTGCTTCTGTATCAGGCCCATATACTATGGGTGCACCAGTGCGAGCTGCAAGGTCAATATGCCCACTAACGAAATCGGCATGAAAATGGGTCTCGAAAATGTACTTGATCGTAACATTATGCTCCGCCGCTAGCTGCAAGTAGGTATCTATATCGCGTAGTGGGTCTATGACTGCCGCTTCACCATCGCTGGCTATAAAGTATGCTGCCTCGCTAAGACATGAGGTATATAACTGTTGTATGTGCATTGTGTATGGTATGATGTGTGGCAAATGTAGTATAAAGGTATATGAATGTGGTTATCGCTACATCAAATTAGTTGATGATCACTAGAATCAATAAGCCTCAAAAAAACAGAGTGGCCACCCAAAACTGGTAGCCACTCTGATAATGGTATAAATACACTAGTTAAGATTACTACTTAGTCTACGTTGAGCTTCATTACAGCACGTCTGTTTTCTGATCTGCCCTCTTCGGTATCGTTGTTGCCGGTTGGGTCGCTTTCGCCATGAGCTACTATTTTAATGCGTTTTGCATCAGCGCCCATTTTCACCAATTGTTTCTTAACTGCTTGTGCACGTTTGAGCGACAATTGTTTGTTGTAAGAAGATTTACCTCTTGCATCGGCATGACCATTTACAATGATGGTAGCTTTTTCATCTTCTTTCATTGTTTTCACAGCCACTTCCAGCACTGGCATAGACACTTCCTGCACCACTGTTTTATTAGTTTCAAACAGTATAGGTGTGCTGATAGGCGTAGATGGTGGTGGTGGCGGAGGTAACGGACAACCATTATTGCTGGCAGGTCCCGCTACTTCTGGGCACTGATCTATATTGTCTGGTATACCATCGCCATCTGTATCAGGACAACCATTGTACTGAGCCAAACCTGGTTTGTCTGGACAAAGATCTCTCTTGTCTATGATGCCATCTCCATCTCTGTCAGGACATCCTTTCAGGTTAGCTGGGCCAGGCTGTGTAGGACACTCATCCGCCTTGTCAGGTATACCATCACCATCTGTATCCGGACAACCGTTGAACTTAGCCAATCCTGGTATTGTGCGGCAAGAATCCTGAGAATCCTGAACACTGTCTTTGTCCGTATCAGGACAACCCTGGAATATTGCGATACCCCATACATCAGGACACTTGTCTTTTCTGTCTGGTATACCATCTTTATCGGTATCTTTTGGCTTACCAAAGAAGAAACGAACACCTACATTAGCACCATAAGACTGTACTATGCTAGACGATACATTGTTCAGAGTAGAACTATAATCGCCAGCAGTGTTCATAAGCGTGTAGTTGCTTACATTATTGTTTTTGAACGACTGATAAAGGTAGTACACACCAAAGTTAAGGGCTACTTTATCAGACAGATACCAGCTAAGTGATGGCTGCACCATGAATCCTAAAGAAGCAGTAGTATACGATACTTCACTCTTAGTATTGTTGGGCTTGCGAGCAAGACCTACATTTTCATTTGAGTTGGTGCGCTGACCATCTAACCATGTAGCAGCATTGCCCGTAGGGTTGATACTGTTATAATAAGCCTTAGTAATAAGCTCAGAATTTTCAGCTGTAGGGGTTACAGCATTGTCGAAGATGTAGGTATTGGTAACGGTACCATCTGCCAATCTTTGAAACTTATTGATAGCTTCATAATCAAAGTTAGCATTGGTTGTGGTGCTGTTCTTCATCTGTACATTCACGACAGGTCCCAGATCGGCAGTAAAACCAAAATGCTTAGAGAATCTTGTTTTGTATTTCAACATGATAGGTATGTTCATGTTGGTGATCGTCAGGTCTTCATTAAGATTGTTACCAGTTATGTGCTGACGAAATACACCATTGCCGTCTAGGCGGTTAGCCTGATACTCTACATGATACTCACTTAGGTTTAGCTCACCTTTCTGAGAAAGATACATAAACCCTACACCCAACCCTATATGACGCTTAGGACCGAAGAAGTAACCCAACTGAGCATTGAAACCCAGAGAAGTACCATTATCGAAAGTAAGTTTACCAGTTCTGAGGTTAAGACCATTCAGGTAACCAGCAGTAGATGTGCCGCTAGTCACATCCTTAGTCATGATACCACCCATCAGGTTTACATCAAGTACCCATGGCGACAGTGCGCTATCGCGGGTATATTCTTTTTTTACTTTTGGTGCTTTTGCCTTAGGCGCCTCAGTTGTCTGGGCTGCCACCGACAGTGCCGACGAAGCGGCTATACACAAGAAAAATAAATTTTTCATCTATTGTTTATTTATTGTTATGACGTATTAATTTTTTACAAACTTAGCTGCACCTACTTTTACACCTTCTACATAGCAATCTACTACGTAGATACCTGCTGGCAGACTAGATACATCGATGTTGGCAGTGTGCTTATCAGCGTTGATAGTACTTACTACCTGACCCAGCATGTTTGCTACATCTATGCGCATTGTACCAGCTACAGTAGTAGACAATTCTACAGTTACAGTATTATAGGCTGGGTTAGGGAAAACATTCATAGTCACCTCTCCATCTATATTGTCAGCTATTCTTGGTGTGTTGTCGGCTGGTTTGTTGTAGTAAGCTTTGTTGGTACAACCATCTTCTGTAGTAGTCATAACCCAATAGTTGCGGGTAGCAGTTTCAGGAGACGCTACATAATAGCTCTGATTGATAGCACCTGCGAAAGCAACAGAATCGAGTGTGTTAGCGTCATCATATCCCCACTGGTAAGATTTTACTTTACCCTGTATGCATATCAGTTTTTTGCTGGCATATATTATTTGTGGGGTGCTTGCCGCACCGCTGCCTACGGTTACAGCGTAGTTAGCTTTACCTATACAGCCTGTTGTTCCTATTTTAGACGTAAGCGTTACTGTAGCCGTACCTATTATATTGAAGTTCACTACTGCATTTTGGTTTTGAGCACCCGTAGCATATACCTCAGCATTGATAGCAGACCACGTGTAAGTAACACCTGCTGCTGGCGTAGTAGCCGCACCAAAGTTTTGGTACATAGCACCGCTACATAGTGTGGCTGACGGCATAATAGCTATTACTGGAGCCTCAGCAGATGGTCTTACTTTTACAGCTACATTATATGTGCGAGCGCATGATGCACCTACAGTTATAGTGTAGGTATATACCACATTCAGGTTGCTAGTAGTAGCATTGTTAAGTGTTTCGTTAACACCATTAGTACCTGCACCATTAGTTGGGGTAATACCTGTTACCGAAGCACGGCTCCAAGCATAGGTTACTGGAGGAGTAAGAGTTGTAGATGGTATGTACACAAATGCCACACCAGAGCATGCACTATCAGTAAGCGATGAAGACAACCTTGGAGTAGGATGAACGATAACTCTTATTGTCTGTGTATTGCTACAGCCATTGGCTGTAAGTGTGTAAACATAAGGAACAGTTATATTAGTGTTAGTGTTGTTCTTAAGCAACTCATTGATACCATTTGCACCGGTAGCTGGCAGTGCACCTATACCACCTATAAAGTCACGAGACCATGCATAAGTAGTACCTAGCGTAGTGCTGGTAGGACTAAAGGTAAACACAGTGCTATCGCAGATAGGCGTAGGAGCAGTATTGCTCAAACGTGGTTTTGGGTTAACAGTAACTACTACATTCTGAGCATTAGAACAGCCATTGATAGTACTTGTGAACACATAAGTCACAGCCACTGGGAAAGATGCAGCATTTCTCAGTCTTTCGTTAGGGTTGTTAGTACCGTTTGCTGCGGGGTTAGTAATGTTGGCTACTGCTGCGCGAGACCATGTGAATGTAGCACCAGTAGTATTGCTACCTGGAGTGTAGTCGAAGAAGGTACTGTCGCAGATAGCTGCTGGAGTAAGAGTAGTATTAAGAACCGGAGTAGGATAAACTAATACACTAACTGTTTGATCATTGCTGCAACCATTGGCAGTAAGAGTGAACACATAAGGAACAGTGATTGGATTTGCTGTAGTATTAGTAAGTGTCTCTCTTACTGAATCTAAACCAAAAGCATAGGCATTAGAAATACCTGGCAGTACATCACGCTCCCATGCAAAAGTAGAACCCGCTGTAGCCGATGTAGCACGGTAAGAGAATACATTGGTGTTGCAGATAGCTGCTGGAGTAAGCGTACTGGTAAGCACTGGCAAAGGGTTAACCACTACCTGCACGCTCTGAGTGTTGGTACAACCATTGATACGGAGTGTATCTATGTAGGTAACAGTGATAGGTGCAGTAGTAGTATTGGTAAGTACTTCATTAATATTGCCTGTGCCAGAAGCAGCAGCTTGAGCAATACCTGTTACCGCAGCTCTACTCCAAGAATAGGTTGCCAAAGCAGTTTGGCTGCTTTGAGTAAAGGTAAAGTTGTCACCGCTACATATAGAACCTACCAATGGTGTGGGGAAAAGAAATGGTGTAGGATTAACTGTTACTGTTACACCTTGAGTGCTGGTACAACCATTAGCAGTAAGAGTAAATGAGTAAATTACCGCAAGAGGATTATTAGATGTATTATCTAATGTTTCACTTATTGATCCAGATGTACCAGAAGATGGTGATGCACTAATGCCTACAACAGTATCGCGTACCCACTCATAAGTAGTACCACCTACTGCACCTGCAGCATTGTATGCAAACAATGAATTGTCGCAGATGTTAGCAGTAACATCAGAGCTCAATGTAGGTGTAGGAAACACAGATACTGTAAATGTGTCAGGTGTACCCAGACAACCATTAAGTGAAGGGGTAACAATAATCTCTGCTACATTAGTAGTGGTAGTGCTGTTGGAAGTAACATAAGAAGTAATAGAGTTGCTACCTGTTGCACCTAGTCCTATTGTTGTATTATTGTTTACCCAATTATATGTGGTGCCAGTCAAAGACCCACTGAATGTGATACCTATAGTAGGTGCACCTGTACAATAGGTAAGATTAGAAGTAGCATTGACATCTGGTGTCTGACCCACTATTACATTTACAGTGATAATATCAAAACCAGTACCACCATCATTTACTGAAATTTCAAACATATCTACACCAGAAAAACCTACTGCAGGTGTGTATGAAAAACCTGAAGGGGTAACAGTATCACCTGTAGCAGTAACTGTACCACCCAAGGTCAAGGTACCATGTGAAGGAGCAGTAAACTGCGACCATGTCAGTATGTCACCGTTATCTGCATCAATAGCAGATAGAAGTGCATTGATTGCATTTACCCCCTGACAGGCAGCGAGAGAAGCAGGATTGGAGCCTGTAAATATTGGGCCCGTTGTTGTAGCAAAAGCATTTGCAGAGCCACCTACAAGCAAAATGCTCAGGAACAGCATAGCAATGCCTGAAAATCTACGTCTAGCAGACTGGCGTAGTGCTGGTAAAAGGATAATGTTTGTCATTTTCATAAACTGAGTATAAAAGATAGATAATAATTCAATATTATTTTGCAAAAGTAGGCAAAAAAGTAGTTGACCCCAGAAAATAGGATATGATTAAGGTCAATTTATTGAATCAACAATACTATTTTAACATTTATTACTGATAATTAAAGACGAAAAAAATCATTCGCAAAATTTATAAGGTGAAAAATGCCTTCAGCAGGTAACGAGAAGTAGTGAAAAGGACAAATTTTGGCATTGTATTGTGTTAAATATATTATCTGCTAAAGGGTAAGACAATAAAATGCGTCGGAAGTTGTTACTTTTGAGTTCAATATATATCTGCGCCCGCATGGCATTCTGGAATAACAAAGCAAAAAAAGCCCAAGAGGCTGCCGGTGAAACACCGGTGAAGAAAAGAAAATCGGTGGGAAGAGAATGGCTCGATGCTGCATTGTTTGCAATAGTTGCTGCAACACTTATCCGCACTTTCTTTTTCGAGGCATACACCATACCTACTGGCTCTATGGAGGGCACTATGCTGGTAAACGACTACCTCTTTGTAAGCAAACTGGCCTATGGACCTCGTGTACCTATGACACCCGTAGCTCTTCCGTTGGTTCACAACACCATGCCTATCACAGGGGGCAAATCTTATACAGAGTCTGTGCAATGGAAATACAGAAGGATTCCAGGTTTTGGAGACGTAAAACGCAATGATGTAGTGGTTTTCAACTTCCCATCAGGCGACACAGTAATTGCCGAATACCCCGATCAGGATTACTTTACACTGTGCAGAGCATCTGGCAGAGAATACATCAACAACAATTTCCACATTATCACCCGCCCTGTAGACAAAAAAGAGAACTACATAAAACGCTGTGTGGCTGTGCCGGGCGATATGCTAGAAATAAAAGATGCCCGCATATATATTAACGGTAGCATTGCTCCATTGTTCCCACATTCTAAGCTCAACTATGTAGTAACAACCAATGGCAGCGCACCCGGAGTGGAAGACAACATAGAACTGTCTGAAAGACTGAACAACAATATATATATATACAACCTCGAAAACTGTCAGGTAGCTGAGGTGGCTAAAGCTCCAAATGTGGTATCTGTAAAACCATGGATAGCCTACCCTGCTGGTGTAACCGCTGCCGACCCTGGCAACTGGGTGTTTCCGCACGATACCGTAAACTATAAGTGGAACAGAGATAATTTTGGCCCTATTACCATACCCAAGGCTGGCGCAACTGTATCACTCACACCCCGAAACATAGCCCTCTACCACAGGATAATAAAAAACTATGAGGGTAATACACTGGAAGAAACAGGAGACAAAATTCTGATAAATGGCAAGGAAAGTGCCAGCTACACCTTCAAGATGGACTATTATTGGATGATGGGCGATAATCG
>JBIKKS010000068.1:0-8013 GCA_044360235.1 Flavipsychrobacter sp.
CCGGTCAACTTTAATGCTACTGCCATTAACGGTGGTTTTGCACCAGTGTATAAATGGCTGGTGAATGGCGTGAACACAGGTAGTGGATCAGCGTTTAGTTACGTGCCAGTAGATGCAGACGTGGTGGTGTGCAAACTGTATAGCAACTACAGATGCCGACTCGCAGATAGCGTATTGAGTACTCCGGTAAATCTTACTGTTTTACCGATACCATCGCCAGCAGTGACTATCACTTCCAGTCCTTCATTGGCTTTGGTGCCAGGGCAGAGTTTTACGCTTACGGCTACTGTTACTGATGCAGGTACAGCACCAGTGTATCAGTGGTTGAAAAATGGAGTGCCAATAGCAGGTGCTACTTCTGTTACCTACACAGGCGAAGCAGTATTAGGCGTTACTGAGTATACATGCAGGGTTACCAGCAGTGGTTTCTGTGGCGGATTGACATCATTCAATCTGGTATATATCAATGGCGCTCCGTCCAATGGTGTTACTACTGTAGCATTGGCACAAAGCATACGTTTGTCACCAAATCCTAACAATGGTACCTTTACCTTGTCTGGTTATACTGGTGCAATCGGCACTGAAGACATGCACATCACCATCACCAATATGCTGGGTCAGGTGGTGCACAAACAAAACCTGACAATAACCAACGGCAATGTAAATGCCGATATAACTCTAACCAATACACTGGCAAATGGTATGTACCTGCTCAATATGAGCACGGGTGCACATACGGGTACTATACACTTTACAGTAGGTAAATAGTTTTGATTTTAAGTCTTTACAGATACGCCTTGGCACTCATTGCTAGGGCGTATTTTGTTTATAACAACTCAGATAAAATGCAGCAGTTAATGCTTGCAAAAACGATAGAGACAACACTAATAACCTGTCGGTAAATTGCTGAAATAAAAAACTACTTTTGTTCTTTTACAGCAGTATATATACTGTTATTGTGTACATTATTTCCAGTTTTACAGCGCATTTAAAGAATGAATATGAACATTGCATACATGATTCTCGCACATCATCAGCCTGCACAATTGGCTAGACTGATAAACAGGTTAGATCAGCCCAATGCATACTTCTTTGTGCACATGGACAAGAAGTCGCCCATAAAACACACGGTAGCGGCTCAGCTACACGCCCACAACAAAATAGTGGTGATGAGCGACAATGATGTGAACTGGATGGGGTTCACTACCATAGATGCAGAAATAGACTTACTAAAAGCCGCTACAAACGCTGGTGTATCATTTAAGTACTACGTACTGTTGAGCGGGCAGGATTACCCAATCAAGAGTAATGAATATATCAATGAGTTCTTTAGTAAGCACAGCAATGATTTTATGTCTTACAATAAGATAGAGTATCTCAATCAGGGCTTTAAAGATAAACATACACTCTATCATTTTCGGGATATTCCATATATCAACCCACGTAATCCCAAAAAAATACCCGCTCTTGTTTACATCTACTTTGGTTTACATAATAAGCTATCTAAGTACATGCCCAAACGTAAGTTTTACAACAACATGGATACTTACTTCGGCTCACAGTGGTTTGCGCTTAGCCACGACACAGTGACCTATATGTTACAATTCATAGCTACTAATGAAGGATACATGAAGTCAATGAGAAACACTGACGGACCTGATGAAACTTTCTTTCAGACAATACTGATGAACTCTGAAAGGAAAACCAATGTTTATGACTACAACCGATTTACAGAGTGGCTAAAAACCAGAAACGAAGGGGATATTTTTGTGCCCAGATTATCAAGTTTAAGGTACATGGACTGGTCGGAAAGGGCAAAAACTAAACCCGCAGTAATGGATGCTACTTACTTCGATGACCTCAAAAATTCAGACAACCTCTTTGCCCGCAAGTTTGATGAAAAAGAATCTGCTCAGATAATGGATATGCTAGATGCTCAGATATTAGGCAAGAAATAGATCGTGGTAATGACTATTGAGATGCGCCTTGCTGTTACTCATCAAATACTACCTTCTCAGATTTTTCTAATATTTCATGTATTATCATATCCAGTTCATTAGCAGCTATATCTATCATTTCTATCAGGTTGTCTTCACTAATGTCATCAGTAGGGGACATTTTTAGTATATTTACCAGTCCCATAAGCGATGATAGCGGTCCTCTTACCTTGTGCGACTGTATCCATGCTATTTCCCTAAAGGCTTTGTTCTGATTTTCTATTTTTATATTACGCTCCATTATTTCGGTCATATCCATCACCGACCCTATTGCGCGTAGTGGTTTGCCGTTTTTGTCACGCACTATCAGTCCTCGGTGTTGCACATAGGTTACTTCTCGGTTGGCTTTCAGGTATCGGAAATCAGCAAAAAACACATTTTTCAGTGGGTTGGCCAGTGTTTGCTCCAGGTCTTTCAGCACCTGTTCCCTATCGTCGGGGTGTATGTTGCCGCTCCACAGGTAGTTGTCATATGCACTCAGGTCATACCCAAATATTGTAGCAAAGCCATCGCCCCATATAGTCACATCGCACACTATATCCCAGTCTATAAGTGCCTCACTCGATGCCTTCATTATCAGCCTATAGCGTTCATTGCTTTCTTCCAGGCGTTGTTCTCTTTCTTTTGTTTCCGTCACATCCTGTACCACACCCTCTATTGCTACGGGTATGTTGTCACTATCTCTTATCAGTCTTATTTTCTGGTGTATCCATTTAGTTTTGCCATCCGGGGTTACTATGCGATTATCAAACTCATCTATTTCCTTGTAGGCAAACAAAGCTTTGATATCTCTTACCATAATCCATCTGTCGTCAGGATGGTATAAATCAGAAATATTTTCGATTGTTGGCTCAAAGCCGTTTTCGCTCAATTCAAATATGTTGAACAATTCCTTACTCCAGTGGATTGCATTTTTCAAGAGGTCATACTGCCAGTAGCCTAGTTTAGCTATTTCTTGCGCTGTGGTCAGGCGCATATTCGCAAGGCTCAGTGCGACCTTTGCTTCCAGCTTTTCTGTTACATCATTTGCCAGTACCATTATAGCAGGCTCCCCTTCAAACATGATGGGGTTGCTCTGTATATTCACATATATATTTGTGCCGTTTTTCTTCGTGTGCGTGAAGATCTCTTTGAAATTCTGAAAAGGTGTATCTCTTTGTTTTGCCAGCAATATTTCCAGTTTGGGTATATCCTCTACTGGTCTTATTTGTTTGATGTTCATTCCCAGAAACTCCTCTCTGCTATATTGGTAGGTTCTTACAGCAGCTTGGTTTACATCCATAAACTGTAGCGTCTTACGGTTATAAATCCACATTGCTACGGGGCTGTAATTGAATAAGTTTCTGTACTTCTCGTTCCAATCATCAGTTTTGGCTACAGACAGCATATGCTTTGTTATGTTCTTACTCACAGCCACATAGCCACTTATAGCGCCATTTTTGTCGGTCTTCGCCACAATGGTTGTTTGGGTCCAGAACGGTATGCCATCATAGCCAGTTGCACATATTTCTCCGTGCCATTTCTTATTGTCATTCAGTATGCCACAGCACCGGTCTTGCACTGGTTGGTCGGCGCATCTGGCATGCAGTATCTCGAACGATTTCCCTACCAGTGTGGCCGCAGTGTAGCCACTTACTTCACAAAACAATTCATTGCAGTAGGTTATAATCCCTTCATTGTCTGTAGCCAGCAACAAAACGGTACTGTCAAGAATCTGTAACAATTCCCCCGTAGGCAAATTGTTGATAGGTACACTTCTTTGGTCTTTCAATAGGGTTCTTGTATAGGCAACGAGCAAATAAAGCGAATAATGTCCGTAATAATGTTATTTATTCGCCAAAAAATAAAAACAACTTCTTTTTCTGCCTCTAATAACAACCTATTCTACAGACTATTTTATGCAGCATACGCTACACATCGTTCGGTAAGGTATCTTTGCTATAGGTGCACAATGTTTCAAAACACAAACCACCCTTGTAAAAAGATATGGAAATCATTATAATTCTGCTGCTTATTTTACTCAATGGTGTGTTCTCTATGAGCGAAATAGCACTCATCTCTTCTCGCAAGTTTAAGCTGGAGAACGCAGCCAAAAGAGGCAACAAAAACGCCCGTACTGCGCTTGACCTAGCCAACAACCCCAACAAATTCCTATCTACTGTGCAGATAGGCATCACACTCATAGGCATACTTACCGGTATCTACAGTGGCGAAAAGATCACCCAAGACCTCACCACCACCATTGCGCACATAGCCCCACTAGCACCCTATGCACACACTATAGCCGTACTGGCAGTAGTGGTTATAGTCACCTTTTTCTCCATAGTTTTTGGCGAGCTTATACCCAAGCGCATAGGCCTTCTATACCCCGAAGCCATAGCCTCGCTCGTGGCACGCCCCATGAACGTTATCTCCAAGATATCTGCCCCATTCATATATCTCCTCACCGGTACCAACGACCTCTTTATGAAAGCCTTTGGTATCAAAGAAAATATGGATGGCAGAGTGTCTGAAGAAGAAATAAAAGCCATAGTACAGCAAAGTGCCGAAGGTGGCGAAATACAGCAGATAGAACACAACATTGTAGAGCGTGTCTTTGCCCTCGGCGACCGCAAGGTTACAGAGCTCATGACTCATCGCACCGATATTATTTGGCTCGATGTACACAATACCCTCAATCAGGTGCGCACCACAGCCAGTAAAGAGCTACACTCCATATACCCTGTAGCCAATGGCTCTATCGATAAACTCATAGGTGTAGTAAACGTCAAAGAACTATTTGCCGCCAATATCGAAGCCACCTCCTTCGACCTCAGCAAATACATGATAAAGCCCCTCATAGTACACGACAATGCCGCCGCATACAGTGTACTGGAGAAATTCAGAGAAGCACGTTTTCACCTCGCAGTTATTGTAGACGAATACGGCTCTGTACTAGGCATCATCACCATGGACGATGTACTCGATGCACTCGTAGGCGACGTATCAGAGTACAACAACACCGAGTACAACATCATCAAACGCGACGATAACAGTTGGCTGGCAGACGCCCAGTATCCCTACTTCGAGCTGCTTCGTTACTTTGGCTTTAAAGACGAAGACTCAGACGGCGACTACAACACCATAGCCGGTATGATACTCGACAAAATGGGCAAAATACCCCATCCCGGCGAAAAACTACTCTGGCACGACTTCGAAATAGAAATCGTAGACATGGACGGTATGCGCATAGACAAGCTCATCATCAAGCGGTTAGAGTAGCCCGCTTACGCTGTATACTTAATATCTATTTTGCTCTCAGCCACACTACTACTAGCAGCGGGCTTTGCGTCGCGCTCTTCTACTCGCGGGGCAGTGAGGGGCTTTGCACATGAAATGAAAATTTTACTTTCTATCATACTCAAAGTCTGGTTATCGAAAGGTAGTGCACGTTCGATTTCTGTTCGGCTTACGAAGAAAAAGAACACCTAGGTGTTCCTTTTTTGTTTTAACATGTAACAGAGTAGATTATTTTGATATTTTTAGCTTGGAAGGTAATTGAGCATAAAATCAGAGTAAAACTTCCTTTTTTTAACCATTCTGCATTTTACGCAACCATTTTTTGTAGCAAAAACTCCACCCATCTGGTCTAGGCGTCTCGCCTCATCCTCAATTTCCGTCAGCGTCCGCTGACTTGCGCAAGCATAACAAAGCTAATGTACTATACTTTCTTCCCTAGTTGCTGTGATAAGAAAATTAGACCCTCCTTTTTCTATAATTTCTTGATTAGTATGAAGTGCAAAATCATCTAAAAAAGCAGAGACTGACCACGGAGACAGTTATTTGTGTCTGAACCAGCAATCCTTTCTATCGTTTTCATACTGTTTAAAAACCGTGTTTATTGGTGCGCCATGGATTAGTTGCTGGTTGAACATTGTGCGGGCTAAATAATTAAAAACACCCATGTCGCCTGTGTATGCGGTTTTGTTATCGCGATTAGCATATTCGTGAATCGCGCAAAGTTGTTGTAAGAAATCAAAAAACAAGAGAGCAGCACCTCCAATAATTCCACAATTCAGCAAGGTCTCCTTTCCAAAACTACTTTCATAAGCAGCATAATCAGGTATTTTTTTTCGTAAACTCTCACCATGAGCAATCATCCAATCGTTGTGCAGTTCTTTGGGTTCGTCGCCACAAAAAAGGGCATTTGGATTTTCACTAAAAAGCGGATCTATAAATGGATTGTTAACGAGCACTACATCGGTAATATCGGTAATAAAAATTCCGTTGATTTGTTGAATATACTGCTGTAAAAAATCCCTGTAAACAAAATAACGGAAAACATTAGGATTGTATTGGAGATCATAAGTGATTCCAATGAATGAAATATTTTCACTTTCGAACAATTTACACGTTGCTTCGGAGAAATTATTATGAAAAATAACGCCTTGTAAATTCGCTGCTGTGATGGATTCTGCCCAATCCTTGACTAATTCATAAGAGTCTTCAGCTAGCGTTGTATTGCGATTCACGTCGTACACTCCAGTAATGTGGCATGCCATTACTAAATTTTTATTTGGCGTGAAAAGGGCCGATTCAATAGCCATGTTTAAACGCTGGTTAAATTAGCTCTTTTAATTACTTCACAAATACTATTCGGAATGTTTCGGTGATAAATATAGGTGCGAGAGTCTATTTTTTTTACACGAAATCGTTTGCTAGCTTGTTCGTAAAAATCGGAATCAGCTGAGAATCCTGTTTTAAAATCAATGCTAGAGAATACTTTTTTCCATCCGAATAAAGTCCCAAACAAGACAACTTTATCTAAGTGAATGAGCTTAGTTTGGTCGTATTTATCGGGCACATAATAATCGTTGTAGTTATCAACTATTGTTTCTGAGGTTGAGCAAATTAAGTCCGACTCATTCATTTCCAGTAAGCAAGTGCTCAAATGATTTGGTTTGTATTCGTCGTCGCTATCAATAAATGTTATGTATTCACCTAAACCATATAAAACGCCACGATTGATTGATGCAGATTGACCGCGATTGCTGTGTCGGATATAGCTGATTTTGTCCTCGTATGTTTCAACATAATCCATCAATGATTCTCGATCATTTTCCTTGCTGCCATCGTCAATAATAATTAGCTCGAAATCTTGAAAATCCTGTTTTAAGACCGAGTCAATTGCTCTTTTTGTATACGAAAAATCGGTATTAAACACCGTCATTAATACCGATACTTTTACTTGTTTCAACATAATTTAATCGTGCACCTCCAGATCTTCGCCAAATGTAAATGTTATTATTGAAAATCTCAGAATCTGGTTGGTGGCAGGGGACTTCATCTGTATTAAATTTTCCTTTTAGGGTATTTTTAGATAACCAATATTCAATTATTGCACTAAGTTCTTTCCCGTCATATTCCCAGTTGGTCCTTCGAGCCAACTGGAACTCCCAATAAAAATCCTTCTCCCGAACGCCTTCACTTGCCCCTCTCGTCTAGGCATCTCTTCCATATTACTAATCACTACCGCAAACCGTTAGCCTAGCACAGTATAGTATCTTACTCAAGCCTCATAAAATACAAACCAATAAAACCTTTTACAATTCTTTTTCAGAATGTAGACTGTTTTGTATTTTTACTAATAATTGCTTAAAAATGAAAACAAATATTGTGCTTGATGAACAACTTCTGAAAGAAGCTATGAGATTAAGTAATGCCCATACCAAAAAGGAAGTAATAGATATGGCATTACAAAACTTCGTAGCTTATCTGAAACGAAAAGACATGAAAAATCTCTTTGGTAAAGTAGAGTGGGAAGGTAATCTAAATGAAATGCGTGAAGCATGACAAAAATACTAGTAGATACTTCAGTATAGATAGATGCGCTAAACGGCTAAAAAACTTGGCAAACGGATTTGTTGAGTGTGTTGATTGATGAAAATGAATCTGTCGTTATTTGTCCAGTAATCGTTCAAGAAATACTACAAGGCATTAAAGAGGATGCCCATTTCGAGCAAGTTAAAGACACACT
>JBIKKS010000069.1:0-7982 GCA_044360235.1 Flavipsychrobacter sp.
ACAGTACCTAATCTTTATGCTTTGGGTGAGGCAAATTTTAGCGAACATGGAGCAAATCGTTTAGGGGCTTCTGCTTTGATGCAAGGTCTGGCTGATGGCTATTTTGTAATACCATACACACTTGGTAACAATCTTGCTGACGATATTAGAACTAAGTCAATTCCTACTGATCATCCTGCCTTTATAGCTGCTGAAAAAGAAGTAAGCGACCGCATCAATAAGTTGATGAGTATAAAAGGAAAGGAAAGTGTAGAAAGCTTCCACAAGCGTCTGGGCAAAATAATGTGGGATAAATGTGGCATGGGGCGTAGTGCTGAAGGTTTGAAACAAGCCATTAGTGAAATACAGCAATTACGTAAAGGTTTCTGGAGCAATGTGCGTATACCAGGTGAGATAAATGAGTTCAATCCTGAGCTGGATAAAGCCGGTAGGGTAGCAGATTTTCTGGAACTGGGCGAATTAATGTGTATAGATGCACTAGATCGTGAGGAAAGCTGTGGTGGCCATTTCCGTGAGGAGTATCAGACAGAAGAAGGCGAAGCACTCCGTGACGACGAAAAATTCATGTATGTATCAGCATGGGAATTCAAAGGTGACAGTCAGTATGAACTACATAAAGAAGTGTTGGAATACGAAATTGTTCACCCAAGCGCAAGGAGTTACAAATAATTATATGTTCGTGAGTACAGTATAGTAGTTATAGTTAGTTTTTTGATTTGGTAACTGGTTAATTTAGACGACAAAGACTTAAAGTTTACGTTATGCAACATTATAACATGAATCTCACACTGAAAGTGTGGCGGCAGAGGAGCAATAAGGTGAAAGGGCATTTCGAGTCTTTTCAGGTAAAGAACATTTCTTCTGAAATGTCTTTTTTGGAGATGTTTGATGTACTCAATGAGCAGCTGGTGGCTGAGGATAAAGATCCTATAGCTTTCGACCACGACTGTAGGGAAGGAATTTGTGGTATGTGTAGCATGTACATCAATGGTCGTGCTCATGGACCTTGGACAAAAAATACAACTTGTCAGTTGCACATGCGCGAATACAAAGATGGTGACACTATTGTTGTTGAGCCATGGCGTGCTGAGTCATTCCCAGTCATTAGAGATCTAGTGGTAGATCGTAGTGCTTTCGACAGAATAATTGGTGCTGGTGGTTACGTTTCAGTAAATACTGGTAATGCTGTCGACGCAAACTCACTACCAGTAGAAAAACAAAAAGCTGATGAAGCATTCGCTGCGGCATCTTGTATAGGTTGTGGAGCTTGTGTTGCTGCTTGCCCTAATGCCTCTGCTATGCTGTTTGTATCAGCTAAGATTGCTCACTTGGCACTTTTACCACAAGGTGAGCCTGAACGCAAAAACCGTGCTGTGAATATGGTACAGCAGATGGATACTGAAGGGTTTGGTAGTTGCACTAACATTGGTGCCTGCGAAGCTGAGTGTCCGAAAGGTATTTCACTCGAAAATATTGCCCGTCTCAATCGTGAGTATGTTGGTGCAATTTTTTCAGGTAGTAATAACAACTAACTATACTAAGTTGAGTAATTAAAATAAGGCTGTCCCATAAAGGCAGCCTTTTTTATTTTTCATTTTCTATTAGGTTGTACTATATATTAATTAATACTTATTTTGTCCGTAAGATAACTTTATTTGCGCTTTTCAATAATGTTAAAATAATTTGTTATTTAATTTTCATAGTTTTCTAAATAGTCTTAAAATTATGTTTCTATTTGAATGTAGCTCTAAATTGAGTATGTATTATGAAATCATTATAAAATAAGGCAATGGTTAATGTAAGTATTGAAGAATTTCTTTGAATTTTATGTGTATCTGTATTGAAATTTGTAATCAATTGCTACATCCTAAATTTTTAAGAGAACATGTTGTATTACAATTAGAGTGATACAAAAGAATTTTAAATTTGATTTAATGGTGGGAATTTATGATTGCTGTTTAATGATTTTACCGAGAAAAGACAATCGTTTACCGAAAACATGCTGAGTGGCAAAAGTAGTGGTGTAACTTTGCGTTTTTACTGAATATATAGCACCAACACAACTAAATGGCCCGACGGAAAGAAACAAGTGGCGAAGAATCGCCGAAAGCAAAGATAACGAAGGAGTCGCTGAAGGAGGCAACCATGATATTTAAGTATCTGCGCCCCTACAGGACAAAATTTATAACAGGATTGTTTTTTATCACTTTGTCTACGGGCACTATAATGGTGTTTCCGTTTCTGCTGAAAAAACTGATAGATAGTGCGCATGGTAGCTTGAGTGGTGGTAGTGAAGGGTTGCCATTGCCCCCAATGATGGCTAGCATCATCAACGCACTTAATCTGGATAGTTTAGGCGCTACATCGTTTTCGCCGGGAGTGATAGCGGTGACTATGATACTTGTATTGGCGTTTCAGATGATATTTTCGTTTATGCGCATCTACTTGTTTACGTATGTGGGCGAGCATGCTGTAGCAGACATGCGACAAGATATATATAAGCGAATGATAATGATGCCGATGAACTTCTTTGCACAGAGCAGGGTGGGAGAATTATCGAGTAGGATAACTGCAGATGTGAGTCAAATACAAGATGCGGTAACAGGGCTACTGGCAGAGCTGCTGCGTGGTGTGCTGACAATGATAGGGGGTATCATATTGATATATCTGATAAGCCCTAAAATGACTGCGCTCATGTTATCGGTAGTGCCAGTGGTGGTGGTGATAGCATTGGTGTTTGGGAGGTATATCCGTAAAATGTCGAGGAAGGCGCAAGACCAGTTGGCAGAGTCGAATACCGTAGTACAAGAAACACTACAGGGTATCAGTAATGTAAAAGCATTCTCGAACGAGTGGTATGAGCTGGGCAGGTATCAGAAAAACATAAAAGAAGTAGTGGATACTGCCATAAAAAATGGTAGGTTCAGGGGACTTTTTGTATCGTTTATGTTGTTTAGTGTGTTTGGGGCTATAGTGCTAGTGGTGTGGTATGGTGCTGGGCTGATGCAGGCCAAACAATTATCATTTGGAGATTTGACCGCATTTGTTGTGTATACAGCGTTTTTGGGAGGCACAATGGCGGGTTTTGCGGAGTTGTTTAGCCAGTTGCAAAAGACACTGGGCGCTACTGCTAGGGTGCGCGAATTACTAAAAGAGGAGATAGAAATAGTATCTGACACGGCAGTAGTGGTGCAAGATGCCTATAAACTGAAAGGAGACGTAGAGCTGAAAAATGTAGCATTCAGTTACCCATCGAGAAAGGAAATAACGGTGATAAAGGACCTGAGCCTACATGCCCAAAGAGGACAACAGATAGCTATAGTGGGCCCGAGTGGTGCAGGTAAGAGCACCATAGTGTCGTTGTTGTTACGGTTTTACGAGCCAGATAAGGGTAGTATATTGTTTGACGGAAAACCTGCTACAGATATACCCCTATCGCAACTAAGAAGACAATTGGCACTGGTGCCACAGGATATATTACTGTTTGGCGGATCGATATTTGAGAACATTGCCTATGGCAAACCAGATGCTACTGCTGAAGAGGTGAAAAATGCTGCTAAGCAGGCTAATGCGGATGAGTTTATATCTAAGTTTCCGGAGGGATACCAGACAATGGTAGGGGAGCGTGGCATAAAACTATCGGGCGGTCAAAGGCAGCGCATAGCTATAGCCAGAGCCATACTGAAGAATCCTGTTATTCTGCTGCTGGACGAGGCTACGAGTTCTCTGGACTCGGAATCGGAGTCACTGGTGCAGGATGCACTACAGAACCTGATGAAGAACCGTACTTCGTTTGTGATAGCGCACAGATTGTCGACCATCAGAAGTGCCGACCAGATACTGGTGGTGGAAGATGGCAAGATAAAAGAAGCAGGTACGCATCAGGAACTGATAGCTATAGAAGACGGACTGTACCGAAACCTGAATAAGCTACAGTTGTTTGAGGCATAAATGCCAATAACAAGTTGTTATAGGTGATAGTAGCACCATGTATAGGTGTAATTTCCTACTTTGTGGCACAAACCGTAGTTTTTGAACAGAAATACAATCAGGTTATTATTGTGTGTGCTACTAGTATGCTATGCAGGATCCATGCAGGCACAGGTGCAGTATGAACTCAACAAAGGTTGGTACTATGCTAAAGCAACAGGAGTACCCAAGGACGGAAAAGTACTGTCGAAAACTACCTACCCACTGACCAAGTGGATGCCTGCTACTGTGCCGGGCACGGTGCTTACCCAACTGCTGCTGAACAAAAAGATACCAGATCCGTTTTATGGTATGAACAATAAGCTGATACCTGATATATATGATTCGGGTAGTGCTTATTATACTTATTGGTATGCTGTAGATTTCAGAGAGGTGCCCAGAGTTGGCAGCAGGGTGTGGCTGCAGCTTAGGGGTATCAACTACAAGGCAGTAGTGTACCTAAATGGAATGCCTGTGAATAGCGATACTGCTGTGGGTATGTATCTGCGACACAAGTATGATATAACCAAATACCTGGCTAAAGACGGCAAAAACAGACTAGCTGTAAAAGTGTCCCCGCCAGACCACGTAGGTAACCCCAATGGTGGGCAGGGTGGTGATGGCGTAATAGCTAAAAATGTAACTAACCAATATGTAGCTGGGTGGGACTGGATACAACCTATACATGACCGGAACACTGGAATATGGGATAAGGTGATAATAGAAAAAACCGGCAATATAGATGTGTAT
The DNA here is from genome assembly GCA_044360235.1 of Flavipsychrobacter sp. Lineage (GTDB taxonomy): Bacteria > Bacteroidota > Bacteroidia > Chitinophagales > Chitinophagaceae > Nemorincola. The sequence goes on from JBIKKS010000069.1 coordinate 4,720, forward strand.
GACGTGCATATGGTGACCCATGTACCTGGTAAGCGCAGCAATAGTGATACACAACAACCTGCAACCATTACTGTAAGTGCCTGTGCCTATAATGCTGGTAATAAGCCCATTACGGGTAAAATGGTGTATGAAATAGATGGGCAACACATAGAAGATAAATTAAAAATAGCTGGCGGTGAAAGGGTACAGAAAACGCTGCCGATATGCACACTGTACAACCCAAAACTATGGTGGCCTAATGGATATGGCAAACAAGAACTGTATGAACTGAAAGTGCAGTTTGTGGCAGATAGTGCAGGTCTGCAAGACGAGGAGCGTGTACGTCTAGGTGTGAGGGAGATAACTACTGCATGGAATATGCAGACACAAAGTAGAGAGCTGTATGTAAATGGAGAGCGGCTACTAGTGAAGGGCGCTAACTGGATAGCTAGTGATGCCATGATGCGCAGCTCTAATGAACGGTATGATGCTGAGGTGCGCTACCACAAAGAGATGAACCTGAACATGATACGTGTGTGGGGTGGTGGGTTAACAGAAAGACCAGAGTTTTATGATGCATGTGATAAGTACGGCCTGCTGGTGATGCAGGACTTCTGGATAACAGCGGATTGTAACGGTAGGTGGCATGATACTTACAAAAAAGATGATACTACTACCAGAAGATTGTATCCGACAGACCATAAGCTTTGGTTGGCAACTGCGGCAGACCAAGTAGCTATGCTGCGCAACCATGCATCGCTTGCTATATGGTGTGGTGGAAATGAGATTCGTCCGCCGGCAGATATACTTAAGGTGCTTAGAGATTCGATATTGCCGGTGATGGATGGGACGAGGTATTTTTTCGAATACTCCAATCATGATAGTATGTCGCTGAAAGCGCATGATGGCCCATATACTATACAGAAAGACAGATTTTTTTGGGAGCATAGGTCTTTTGCGTTCAACTCTGAGGTAGGGTCTGTGGGTGTGGGAGATGTGGCATCGTTGGAGCGTTTTATACCCAAAGAAAATATGGTAGTACCCTACTATGACACTGTGCGCAGAAAATGGGTAGCAGATTCGGTGTGGGAGTATCACAAGTACAGCAGCTACGATTCGGCAGTGATGGCATATGGCGCGCCAAAGGATGTGGCTGATTTCTGTAGAAAGGCGCAGTTGGTGAACTACAATCAGTATAGAGCACTGATAGAAGGTGTGGTGTCTAAAATGTGGGAATGGTATACGGGTGTGCTGGTGTGGAAAACCCAAAACCCATGGACTGCTATGGTGGGGCAGATGTATGATGTGTATCTGGACCCCAATGCGGGGCTATCTGGATTGCAAGCTGGTGCCAGACCTGTACATGTGTTATACAGACATTACGGAAAACGATGTGTGCTGATAGCTAATACCAGTGGCGAGGAGGTAAATGATGCCTGGGTGCGCTGTACTATATATGATGTAGCAGGAAGTGTGAAGCTGAGCTTCGAAAACAGGTTGTCGTTGTTGATGAAGGATAAATGTATAGAATATAAGTGTTTTAATGACGAGGAATTAAAGGCAGGAGGGATAGGCGAAAAAGGCTGTTTTATGAGTCTGCAAATAGTGGATGCTACTAAAACCAAGGTGCTGGATGACAACTTGTATTGGTTGCCAGATAAAAATGAAAACTATGCATGGTTGAATGAATTGAAGCCAGTGAAAATGCAGGTAACTGCAAAAAGTAATACTGATGGACAAATATCCGTAACAATTACCAATAATAGTAAGGATGGTATTGCGTTCTTCAATAGGGTGTGTGTGGTCGATAAAATTACTCATAAACGAATATTGCCATTGCACATTACCACAAATTATGTTTCTGTAATGCCCATGAGTACTAAAGAATTGACAGTGAAGTGCGAAAATGTAACGAATATGCAGCTATGTGTAGAGGGGTGGAACACTGGTACTGAATATATAGAAATACAGAATTGATGTAAGTACTACTGAATGGATGTTTAGCTGCTATGCCCATGGGTAAGAGATGGTTTTTGTTTACCTTGCAATACCTATTGGGCTGATTGATGAGTCCATTTTCTTAGAATAAATTATTAATAGTAAAGTATGAAAAGAATAATAGTTGCGTTGATGCTGGCATTTCCGGCAGGTGTTTTTGCTCAGAAATCAGACCCTAACATGGGCATTATACCTGCACCAGTATCGGTAGATAAAGGTAAAGGCGTGTTTAAGTTTACCTCAGAAACTATAGTAATGGTAGACTCGCCTAACCATAAGGCAATGCGATTTTTTGCAGAATATCTGCATAAATCTAATCTTGCATTGAGTGTTACCGACATGAGTAGTCTGGATAAGAAAAAGATAAACACGAATAAGACTATAATTCTGTCGCTCAATTTTAAAGGTGAGCTGCCGCCAGAGGGATATGAATTGAGGATCACAGAAAATAATATAGAGCTAAAGGGTAGGGGAGCTGGTATGTTTTATGGCATACAAACACTCATACAACTGATGGAAAAAGGAAACATGGGTACAGCTAGTATACCATGTGGCACTATAAAAGACTACCCAAGGTTTGCATACAGGGGTATGCATCTAGATGTGTCGAGGCACTTTTTTGATGTGGCTTTTGTGAAAAAATACATAGATGTGATGGCTATGTATAAACTTAATAATTTTCATTGGCACCTTACTGATGATCAGGGATGGAGAATAGAAATAAAAAAATATCCTAAACTAACTGAAGTAGGAAGTAAAAGAGCTCAAACCAAAATAGGGCGTGCGGCAGGCCCTACGAGTGTGGCTGACCTGTATGACAACACTCCACACGGTGGCTTTTATACGCAGCAAGAGGTATCAGACATTGTAGACTATGCCACAGCAAGATATATCAATGTGATACCTGAGATAGAGTTGCCTGGTCATTCACTAGCAGCATTAGCAGCTTACCCCGAGTGGAGCTGCGATGCAGCAAAAACATATAAGGTAGGCGAAACATGGGGCGTGTATGACGATGCTTTTTGCCCTACAGAGCAGACTTTTAATGCGCTATATGATATACTGAGAGAGGTGATGGAATTGTTTCCGAGTAAGTATATACACATAGGTGGTGATGAGTGTAACAAAGTGTCTTGGAAGAAATCACAGTTTTGTAGAGAGCTGATAGCCGAACAAAAGCTGAAAAATGAAGAGGGTTTGCAGAGTTATTTTATTGGAAAAATAGAAAAATTTGTAAATAGTCAGGGTAGGCAGATAATAGGTTGGGATGAAATACTGGAAGGTGG